>JABMQM010000623.1 GCA_013203195.1 Desulfobacteraceae bacterium
AAATCTAAAAGCTATTTAACCGGGGTGCCTTAGTGGCAAATATTTTTTGGTTCCCTACTTGTCCGGATTAGATCTGAACGAAAGATTTAACCGCATCTATGACCTCTTCCGGGGTAGGCACATCGCCTCCTGCTTTCCCAAACCATTCAACCGGGCATCTGCCGCGAACACTGCGCTCTACATCTTCAACCATTTGTCCCATGCTCATCTCAATACTCACGGCCACCTTACAGCTTTCTCGCCGAACGGCTTCCTCAATGGCCTTTCCCGGAAAAGGAAAGAGGGTTTGCGGTCTTACCATGCCCACTTCGAACCCTTCAGCTTTTAAAATGTCGATAGCAGTACGGCACACCCTGCTCATGGTGCCGTAGCTGACGATCAGTGCCTTGTAATCGGCATCCAGGTTATACGGCTCATAGCGAACCTCTTCCCGTCGCATGCGATCATACTTGGCCTTTAAGGCACGATTATGGGCTTCCAACTGCTCTGAATCCAGAAAAAGCGACTTGACCAGGTTGCGCCGGCTGCTTTTGCGGGTCTCCATCCCGTTGGTGGCCCAGTCATCCTTATTGCTTGGCTCAGATTTGAGTTCATCCGGAAATTCCACGGGCTCCATCATCTGGCCGATCAAGCCATCACCTAAAATCATCACCGGGTTACGATATTTTTCAGCCAATGGAAAGGCCTTCATTACCATTTCAACGGCTTCTTGAACACCTGCCGGCGCCATGACCAGCAATCTGTAGTCACCATGCCCGCCCCCTTTGGTCGCCTGGAAATAATCCGCCTGGGATGGAAGGATGCCCCCCAATCCCGGACCGCCGCGCATAATATTGACAAAAACTGCCGGGCACTCAGCCCCTGAAATATAACTTAGGGCTTCGCTCATCAGGCTGATACCCGGGCTTGAAGACGTGGTAAAAACCCTGGCTCCACAACCGGCGGCGCCAAAAATCATATACCCTACGGCAACCTCACTTTCGCCCTGCAAAAAGACTCCGCCTACTTCAGGCATCCGCCGGGACAGATATTCTGCGACTTCCGATTGAGGTGTAATCGGATAGGCAAAATAGTTCAGGCACCCGGCCCTTATGGCAGCCTCCCCGATGGCTTCATTTCCTTTCATCAATATTCTACCCATGACTTATCTCCAATTGTTGAAGGCCTCTGTCCCGCCGACAGCGGGACTAAAAGCGGTACGATAAAGGCGCTCGCTATTGCAGCTCCGGCTCGGTGGCATCTTCAACGGTTTTATTAATTGTAATCGCTACATCAGGACACATAATACAGCAGGTTGTACAAAAGATACAGTCCTCCGGACGTGCTTGATGTGCCGGGAAGTAACCCATTGTATTGACTTCTTCAGAGAGTTCCAGAACCTTCTTAGGGCAGACGGCTACACACAGCCCGCAGCCTTTGCACGTGTCTTTGTCGATAATATGTTCATATCCCATAACCTTATAACTCCTTTTGTCCGCACATCTTACACTCACTGCTAGAGTTTCACCGGTTTTTTCCACGGAGGAACAAGTTGTCTTTTTATGGCTAAAATCGGACAGTCAAAACGTTTACTGTCTATTGCCGGCAACAGTTCTACCGCGACGGTAATAAACATCAGCGGTAACGCGCTCTCCGCTGATAAGGCTCTGACAAAATCGTATCCTTTATATATATCTTCCACCGAAGTTTCATCGATTAGATTAGCATTACCGATGAGACCGTTTACAGTTATTTTGGAAGCTTTTTCGATCTTATCACGAATTTGGAGGCATCCTGCCGCCGTATCGGTAAAAGGCCGGAGTGGATTCACAACCAGCAGCATATGAACATGCTTGTCCCGCAAAGAATCAGCAAGTGTTGCCAACACTCGGGCTCCGACGTCTTCGCCCCCGACATCCAGTACTGCCAAGGGGCCAGGTTGTCGGAGCATGCCGGCGACAGCAGGGCTCAAAACAGGCAGATCGGCTTGCAGCAGTTCTTCAGGAGGCAATACCACATCAATACCCAAATCAGAAAGCGGCCCTCGGGCCTCACGTGTTCTGAAATAAGGATTGACGAGATCGAGATCTGCAATACGAACGTCAATGCCTGCACGCTTGCGGTCCACAGCAAAATTTATGGAAACCTCGGTCTTGCCGCTACCGTAATTTCCGACAAATGCAACAATCCCTTCGAGTTTTTCCACCTTAACTAACCCTTTTGGCAACAATTGGCAACAATAAGATTAAGCCCTATATATAATGCTGCACCATCAATTCCACAAAAAAAAACTGCCGGATCAGCAATTTAGCTGCTTTGTATTTTCATTTTCTACCACTGTCAAGTTATAAAGCGTCCGCGGCGGCGGACTTTAAACCTAAAACGAAATTATCCGGCGGCGGAAACGGTACGCTATTTTCAGAATCGCTCTAATCTCATGCCGTTGGGCTTGACACTATAGTCACATTTTATTTATAGTTACACCTCTTTAAATATAACCTTCCATTAACACTGGAGAAAACAATGCCTCAAAAAGCACTAATAACAGGAATTACCGGCCAGGATGGCAGTTATCTGGCGGACCTTCTGCTCGACAAGGGCTACGAAGTCCATGGACTTATTCGGAGGTCCAGTACGTTTAATACCCATAGGCTCGAGCATATCTATGTCGATCCTCATGATCCCAAGGGAAAATTTTACCTGCACTACGGGGACCTGAACGACGGTGGTCAGCTTAGCAACCTGGTTTACAATATTCATCCTGACGAAATTTATCATCTGGGTGCTCAAAGCCACGTCCGGGTCAGCTTTGATATGCCTGAGTTTACCGGGGATATCACAGGATTAGGGACAACCAGAATCCTTGAAGCCATACGCCGAAGCGGTATAAAAACAAAGTTTTACCAGGCCAGCAGCAGTGAAATGTTTGGCGACGCCCCGGCACCCCAAAATGAAGACACGCCCTTCTGGCCCCGAAGCCCGTACGCAGCCGCCAAGGTATATGCTTACTGGATGACCAGGAATTATAGAGAAGGTTACAATATGTTTGCCTGCAATGGTATTTTATTCAACCACGAATCTCCCCTGCGCGGAGAAACATTTGTCACTAGAAAAATAACACGGGCGCTCGCCCGTATCAAATTTGGACTTCAGGACAAATTGTATCTTGGCAACCTGGATGCCAAGAGGGATTGGGGGTATGCTCCTGATTATGTGAAAGCGATGTGGTTGATGCTGCAGCAGGATGATCCTCAAGATTTTGTGATTGCGACCGGCCAAAGCCATTCTGTCAGGGAATTTTTGGAGGAAGCTTTCTCATATTCCGACTTAGACTGGAAAAAGTATGTGGAAATCGACCCAAGGTATTTCAGGCCCACGGAGGTTGAACTTCTTTTAGGTGATGCCGGTAGAGCCCAAAAAATCTTGGGATGGGAACCGGAGGTCGGCTTTAAAGAACTGGTACGCTTGATGGTTGATGCAGATATAAAAGCCTTGGAGGAAATGAAGCAGTGCCAGGATATTATCCAAAAAATAACAAACAACAGCAATCAGTAATAAATTTGGACAAGCCGGCTCAACCTTGACCTCAACCTGCTGCTTACAATTCCTTGCACAACTTGCTGATGGCCGGCCCGCGCCATGTGCCTTTGCCTGATAGTGTCGGTACTCCTCTCGATTCCAGATGCTGTGCGATCTTTTCGAAGCTCATACCCTCTTTTCTCAAATCTGATACATTAGCCAGCAGCTTCTCGCGATCAAAATCGGTGGTTTTGACGGTCTGCTCAGCATGTATGGCCGGGGAATTCGCCTCTGATTCGGATTCTGAAGCGGAACGATCTTCCTCTCGATCTGCCTCTATGGACTCCAAGTCGCTTCCAAATCGTTGCATTAGAACCTTGGCAATACTTTCCATGGCCGCGGCTCTGCGCTCATCTGCCCTAACTTTAGATTCATAGGCATCGGCAAAGCGTCGATGGCTGGCGGCAATATCTTTCAGAGCCTTGTTAACCTCTAAAACAACGTCACTCGAAGAGTGATGTGGGCTCTTTTTTCCGTTAGCATCGCCTCGCCATTGTGATCCCCGATTTTGAGAATCTTTGTAGGGTCGATTGCTTCTGTCATTGCGCTTGAATTTGCCGCTGCGCAGATTGTGAAGAAAATCATTCATTTTGACCTCCATAATTTAAGACAAATACACTGTCTTAATAATAAACTAATAAATCGATAATTTGAACCCGCTTAAACTAAGGGGTTGTGCCTAACGGCAGTGCTTCGCAGCCCGGACAAGGATGTTTTATATTTTAATATAGCCCCTCGACCCCGTCTTAAAGGACAGGGTTTTCTCTGATGGAAGTGCTGCGAGCAAGGTTACAGGTCGGCCACAATTCCGATCGGCCTTTTTTCTAATAGTTATATCGGCAGATAATCATTTAATGTTAAGAAGTTTTTCACGGAATATATTTTTAATGAAACTTCCAGACAGGAATAAGTAATGTAAATGATTTCAGTGTGCCTGTCAAACAAAAAATTGTGGTTTGGGAATTGGGGTGCTAAAGGCTAATTTTTCAGCTGTTTTTGCCCTGTTTTTGCCGATCTTTCAGACTGCGCCATTTATCAAGTCTTTGCTTAATGATTTTTTCATATCCTCGTCCGGTGGGTGAGTAAAAACGCCGGCCCTTGAGTTTATCGGGCAAATATTGTTGGGGAACATACGCATTTTTATAATCATGAGCATATTTGTAATCTTTGCCGTAACCCAGCTCTTTCATCAGATCGGTGGGTGCATTGCGGACAGAAAAAGGAACAGGCAGGGTACCTGTATTTTGAATACACGTTTTAACCTCTGCGTAGGCTTTATATATGCTATTGCTCTTGGGAGCCGTGGCAAGATAAACAGCGGCCTGGACCAGCGCCAGTTCGCCTTCGGGGTGTCCTAAAAATCTGAAAGCCTCCATGGCACTCAGCGCAAGTCTGAGAGCGTACGGGTCTGCATTGCCAACATCCTCGGATGCAAACCTTACCATCCTGCGGGCAATATAAAAGGGGTCTTCACCGGCCGCAAGCATACGGCTTAGCCAATAAAGAGCCGCGTCCGGATCACTGCCCCGCAGGCTTTTGTGCAAAGCAGATATAAGATTGTAATGTTCTTCACCATCCTTGTCATATCCCAGAGCCTTTTGTTCTAAAGCTTTCTCTAAGTTTTCAAGCGTTATGCCTGCGGTTTTACCCTCTTGATCCGGATCTTCGCCTGAAACCGCCAGGGAAGCTGCTATCTCGAGGCTGTTCAAGGCCGCGCGGGCATCGCCGTCGGCAATTCGTATCAAATGGG
>JABMQM010000624.1 GCA_013203195.1 Desulfobacteraceae bacterium
AATACTGGCAATGGTTTTCGTTGTAACGACATAGATCGAATACATAATTTTATGCAACTATAGGGTTAATACCTGGGTTGAACCGATCATTTTTGGAAAATAATAAATGAAAAATCAATCATCCATCATCAATCATCCATCATCAATCAAAAAGGTTCTGATTGTTGATGATTCTCCCACGGTTCGGGAATACCTGAGTTACATTATCAATAGGGATGTAAATCTTAAGGTGGTGGGAATGGCCGGTGACGGAGAGGAGGCCATCAAGCTGGTGAAAATGAATGATCCGGATGTTGTCATTATGGACATCCAGATGCCAAAGATGGACGGTTATGAAGCCACACGACAGATCATGCAAAAACACCCTGTGCCCATCGTTATTGTCAGCGCAGGCTTGAACACTAAAGATGTTACAAATTCATTTCGAGCCATGCAAGCCGGAGCCGTTGCAGCGTTAAAAAAGCCTCAAGGTCCAGGCCACCTTGAATCTGAAGGCATAACCGCCAAACTTGTTCAGACAGTTAAATTGATGTCTGAAGTTAAGGTCGTAAGACGGATTCCACAATATCAGAAGACAGAGACCTCTGCCCGGCTACCATCAAAAGTGGAGGTCAGACGCCTCCCGGCTCGAATTGAAATAGTGGCAATCGGCGTCTCCACTGGCGGACCTCCTGTCATCAGGACCATCCTTTCAAAACTGACAAAAAATTTCCCGGTTCCCATATTGATTGTGCAGCATATTGCAGCCGGTTTCCTCCAGGGGATGGTGGAATGGCTGGATAAGGAAACCCCCCTTTCAGTTCAAATCCCTAAAAATGGGGATCGTGCCAGAAGCGGTAATGTCTATTTTGCCCCGGAAGGCTATCATATGGGGATAACAGGCGGGGGGGAGATTGTTTTCAGCAGCGCTGCTCCCGAGAATGGCGTGAAGCCGTCTGTTTCCTATCTTTTTTGTTCCGTTACAAGGGCCTTTGGAGAAAAGGCTGTCGGTGTGATCCTAACCGGAATGGGAAAAGATGGTGTCCTGGAACTTAAAGAGATGAAAGATAGAGGCGCCATCACTGTAGCCCAGGATAAGGAGAGTTCCATAATTCACGGGATGCCGGGAGATGCCATTAAAATAGGGGCGGCAACTCATGTGCTTTCACCTGAGGAGATTGCTGCTTTTCTGGGTTCTACGGTGAAAAAACATGACCATTAATGCATGAAGATAGTAGAAGTTTCTAAATCCTTAGATCGTCAATCGGTAAAAGGAAAAAAGACCATGTTGTCAATGTATAAGATCAAACAAAATGACATAGAAATTTTGGTGGTTGAAGACAGCCCCACACAAGCGCTCCAGCTTCAACAACTCCTGGAAAAAAACAAATTCAGGGTAAGGGTTACACGTAACGGTTTAGAAGCATTGTCCTATGTGAAGGACAACCTTCCAGGACTGATCATCAGCGATATCATTATGCCGGAGATGGATGGCTTTGAGTTTTGCCGACAGGCCAAGTCCGTTGATCATCTAAAAAATATCCCGATTATGCTTCTGACGACCCTTTCTGATCCTGAAGATGTAATCAAGGCCCTGGAGTGTGGCGCAGATAACTTTGTAACCAAGCCTTATCGTGAAGAATCCTTGATCTCCAATATTCAAAATATCTTAATAAGTAAAGAATTGAGAAAAGGCAGGAAGTCCGAAATCGGCATTGAGATATTTTTTCGGGGGAATAAGCATTTTATCACTTCAGATCGCATGCAAATCATCGATCTTCTGTTTTCCACCTATGAAAATGCCATTCAGAAGAATAGTGAATTGGACGGACTGAACCGTCAACTTATGACAATGCAGCGGCAATTGGAACAGAGAAATATCGAGCTTGAGAAATTGAACGAGCAAAAAAATTACTTTCTCGGGATCGCCGCCCACGATCTAAGGAATCCGCTAGCTTCGATCATGGGGTTAAGCGAATTGCTAATATGTAAACATTTAGGACCGCTAACAAAAGATCAGGTGAAGTATGTTAACTCAATTAACACCGTCTGTCATAATATGTTGGCCCTGGTGAATGACCTGCTCGATGTTTCGGTTATTGAAAGTGGACGGCTTGAGCTTCGTTTCAAAAGAGGGTCGCTTAAAAAATTGATCAAGGAGCAACTCAAACTATACGATTTGATTGCCAAGAAAAAAAATATAAGTATTCACACAAAGTTCTCTAAAATACCTGATATACGCTTTGATCCCGACCGACTTGTCCAGATCTTTGATAATATCATGAGCAATGCGATTAAATTCTCCCCCCAGGGTTCGAATATTTACGTAACGCTGAATCAAAATGGAAAAATGTCCAAGGTCAGCGTCAGGGATGAAGGACCGGGTATGTCCGAGGAGGATCAATCGAGAATGTTCGGTAATTTTCAACGATTGAGTGCGCAGCCAACCGGTGGGGAAAAGAGCACGGGTCTTGGGCTGGCCATTGTAAAAAAGATTATTGATGCTCATAAAGGAACTATAGAAGTCGATAGTAAGCTGGGATCAGGGTCAACATTCAGTTTTTTATTGAAAATGGAATAATATAATCATAATTTTTCGATAACACGCTCTCAAAAAAGCAAGTTCTTATCAACAACTCGACTCAACTAGGCTGGTCAAACAAAAGGGCTCGATTCAACATTTTGAAGCAGAAATAAAACAGGGGGCCGAAGCCCCCTGCTTGCTTTGTTTACTATATTAATTTGATTTTATTATGTATAACGTTCAATGATAAGGCGTTCAACCTCCTCTTCAGTGGGTATGGTATCACGGTACCCGGCCAGGTATTGGTTTCGGAGCCACCTGAAAATGGATACCGTCTCGTTCACGTTAATAAGCTCCGGAATTATATCATCTTCCCGGGACAGGATGTGCCGGTTGTACTGGCCCAACATGCTGACCACATCGTGGAAAGTGGCCGGATCTCTTTTGAGGCCTTTCTTGAAGGACTTGCCTTTTGTCGGGAATATCTTGTCAGGCTCCGGGTTAGCCGAAATATCGACTTTCTGAAACGGCCTTCTGACCTGAACCTGCCAGTTTCTGGCCTCATTCATCATTCTCGAGACTAAGGGGCCGGCCCAGTCATGACTCTGCTGGCCTTGTGAGCAGTATGAGAAAAATTCCACCACCGACGGACCGCAATAGGCGATGGCTTCTTTTAGTATCCGGATGGCGTAAAAAGGATTGTCGGTGGCGAGCTTGGCCGCATAGA
>JABMQM010000625.1 GCA_013203195.1 Desulfobacteraceae bacterium
CAAAGCAATGGCTAATGTGATGCAGCGCCATGGCCTCTAAAATAAAAAAAGCTTGACAATAAAAGAAATATAAGAAACTGAATAAGAATATAACTGCTTAATAATAAAGAAAAAACGGATTTAATGTCGTACAGCTTGCCACAGTGCTGAGTCTGTTCAGGTCGAAATCAAGTGCAGATTGTGAATTTAAGTGTTCAATATCATAGACAAGCTGAAAGCACAAGATATTGATTTAATAGGATGGTTTAACGAGGCTATCCCGCTTTGGCCTATTGTGGCAATATTGGGCAGATTGAACGTTAAATTTGGTTAGCAAACCCGTCCGAGGGTTATTTTTAGAACCTGAGATATCCATCAAAAAGATGAAAATATCAGCCGGTCGTAAAACCTGCAATATGTCTGACAAACCGAGTTTGGCCCTGATTGTATAGTTGGTATATCGCCGGGTCTGAACCATCAAAATATTCTGTTTTCTTAACAGCGATCTGAACACTCACATTGGCTGAGATCAGGAATGGGGATCTGTAAAATAATCTTCGCTTGATACTTACAGTTCGAATTTGATATCTATAAATTTAGTAGATTTCATGTCATAAAGATATTCCAAGTTTGATTTCGGTTCGAAATCTTCACTTTTTGGAGATTGAAGGTTTAGGTGCTTAATCTGCACATAAAGCAACCGAGCTTGGGTAAGGAAAACAAATCGCTGAGGTATCAATAGAATAAAACTGAAGATGTCTTCATGAGAGTTTTACTGGTATCAGCCAATACAGAAAAAATCAACATGCCGGTTTTGCCATTGGGCCTGGCGTGCGTGGCCGAAGCTACCCGGAACGCAGGGCACGACGTAAAATTGGTCGACCTGATGGATCAGCAAAATACCCGGATAGTTCTTAAAGACGCTGTCGATGGGTTTCAACCTGAGATTATTGGAATTTCAGTGAGAAACATCGACGACCAGTGTATGGAAAATCCGGGATTTCTCTTAGATTTGGTAAAAGATTTTGTTAACGATTGCCGAAGTCTTTCTGATTCTCCAATAATCTTGGGCGGGGCGGGTTACAGCATCTTTCCGGAAAGCGCACTAGCCTATCTGGGAGCTGATATGGGTATTCAAGGAGAAGGCGAGGTTGCCTTTAATATTCTTTTGGAACGGCTCAGCCAGAAAGCCGATCTTTCGGGAATCCCCGGCCTCTATTTGCCGAATCAGGGTATTCAAGGCAAGGTGCGGTTCACGAAAGATTTGAATGAGTGCCCCTTGCCTCTTCCCGGCGTTCAACAGTGGACTTCTTTACCCAGCCAAAACGAAGAGACATGGCTCCCTTTTCAGACCCGACGAGGATGCCCGCTGAACTGCAGCTATTGCTCGACGTCAACTATCGAAGGGAAGATCATGCGAAAACATTCTCCGGCGCGGGTTGTTGATACTATTTCCCGATACGTAGAGGCCGGATTTGGTCGGTTTTTCTTTGTTGATAATATTTTCAACCTCCCACCTTCCTATGCGAAAGAACTTTGCGACCAACTGGTGAGAGCAGGGTTGAATACATCCTGGCGTTGTATTCTTTACCCCTGGAGGGTGGATGAAGAACTGGTCGAGAAGATGGCAGAGGCGGGGTGCAAAGAAGTCAGCCTGGGGTTTGAAAGTGGTTCCGCAAAAATTTTACGGGCAATGAACAAAAATTTCCGACCAGAAGAAGTTCGCCGGATATCAGAGAGACTTAAGCATTACGGTATTCAGAGGATGGGGTTTTTGTTGCTGGGCGGTCCAGAAGAAAACAGAAAGACGGTCGAAGAAAGCCTCGCTTTTGCCGATTCATTGGACCTGGAGGCTATGAAAATTACCATGGGAATTAGAATCTATCCTTATACCCATCTTGCGCTCACCGCTATTAAAGAAGGGATTATAGCACAGGATGATGATCTTCTCTTTCCAAAATTCTATATGGCCCCGGATTTGGGCGAATGGTTGCGAAGTACCGTGAGTGATTGGATGGATGGACGACCTCACTGGATGTTCTAGTATGGACGCCCGTAGCTTACCCCCCTGTTCCGTCCGAAACCTTGGTTGTAAAAGCGTCCAGCATTTGGACTTTTAGCTGGCGCTTGTCGTCGTTGGCCAGGTGAACCGTGCGGGTCGGGAACGCAAAATCAAGACCTTCGGTCTCAAAACGCCGCATGATTTCCAGGCAAATTTTTTGCAGCCAGCCCTGGTAATCCCAGTAGTTGGGCGGGTGATACCAAGTGATGACCATGATGTTGAGGCTGAAATCGTTAAATCCGTTGAAAAACACCCGCGGCGGGAAATCGGCGTTCATCCCCTCATGATCAGCCAGAATCTCCCGGATGACTTCAACGGCCTTTTCCACTTTTTCCGGCGGTGTATCATAGGTGATTCCGATGTTGGTGAGCCAGCGGATGTGGGGGCGCATCCCGATGTTTTCGACGGTGGAGCTGACTACCTTTTCGTTGGGAATGGTCAGCAGGTGGCCGGTCAGCGTACGCATGCGGGTACTCCTGAAACCGACCGATTCCACAATACCGTCAAAGTCGTTGATCACGATGCGCTGGCCCACCTGAAACGGTTTGTCAAACAATATGGTCAGGGTTCCGAAAAAGTTGGCGATCGATTCACGCGCTGCCAGTGCTACGGCCAGACCGCCGATGCCCAGAGAAGCCAGCAGAGGACCGATTTTAACCCCGGTCAGGTTTTGGAGGACGATGATACCGCCGATAATCAAAATGAATACCCGCAATGTTTTGCCGACCAGCTGCACTAAAATATCGTCCATGGTGCTTTCGGTGGAAGCGGCCCATTTTTTCAACAGAGCATCAATGATGGTGACCAGGCGCATGGTAAACCATATTATGGCGATGGCCGCGCCCACGTCGGCGACCTTCTGCACAGCGAGATGGATGAAATTCGTGCCGTCCGGTTGCTGGAAATGAACGAACAGCGGAGCCAAAACAGCATAAATACCGTAGACCCAGATAAACAGCGAAAGAGGTCTGGAGAGCGCTTCAAAAACAAGTTGACGGATGGGAGCCTTTTCCATGTCAACGGCCGGATCCCTTTGGTGGCGTCGGATGACCGCCTGCATCAAGCGCTCTGTCACCGCAACTGCAAACAGCAACAAAAGACAAAACAGCAGTTTTATCCAGGTGATGCCTGCAAAAACTTCGGTGTTGACCCACCCCCCGAATTGAGATGCGGCTTTTTGGCCAAAACGGTCAATACCGTCGCTGATTTTTTCACCGGCGCGGTCCAATTTTGTGGGTTGCAGCTCTTTTTTTGCTTCCGCCACCGGCTGACTTGCGGCGGCCTTCACAGAGCCTTCTTTGCCCGCTTTTTCGGTTTGTCCCCACAAGGCACCGGGCAGGACCAGGCCAAGCGCAAACATAAAAAAAACACTAAATATAATAATTTGTCTTCTACAGTTCGGCATGGCTTCCTCCTTTATACCTGTCTTTCATTTTATGGAGTGCTTTGGATAGTATTACTTGATTCTATATAACATCATTCTGGTTTGGGGATCGAAAAAGCGGGTCATCACCGGCGCGGATATCCTGGGGCGCCTGCTCCATGGTGTTGCCGGCCTGCCGAAGGATACTCTCAATAGCAGGTTTACTCGATATAATGCATTGTCATAATTTCGGTATTGTGGGCATATCCGATATTGCCTTCTTTGTCGATGCAGATGATACCACCGTCCGCCTGCAACGAGTTTAATTCTTCAATGCCATATTTGGAGGCATCCATCGCGTTTCCCGCCCCTTTATGTTTCAGGTAATTCAATACTTTCTTTGCCAAACATAGAATGAGGATTTTTTCACCATGTCCTGTGCATGACGCACCTCCGAATTTTGAACAGTAGGTTCCGGCACCGATGATGC
>JABMQM010000626.1 GCA_013203195.1 Desulfobacteraceae bacterium
ACATTTATCTGGTCTTTAGCTTCTTAATTGTGCATTTAGTGACAAAACTTTTTTCAATGCCACTAAGACACTAAGGGCCGTCACAAGTGAGCAGTCATCAGTGAGAAGTGATCAGTAAGGGAAAACTGATTGCTGATAACCGACAACTGATCACTTATATTTGTGCCGTTGTGCCTAATTTGCAACGGCCACTTCCCCAAGCCGTCAGTCTGCCAAGTCCGGTTCAACAGATCTCGCCGGGGGAGGTTCACCAAAAATAAGTTGAGAAGGTTGATCGCTGACGCGCTTGAGCAAGTTGTCCAACTCTCCGGTAGCATTTTCAAGATTTTGCATAGAAGTATTCAATTGCTGCTGAAAACTGTAAAGGCCGTCATCGGTATCTTTGACCAAGGCAGCACCATTTGCCAGCAATCTATCCGCGTTTTGCATGGAGCGTCTTAATCCGGAAATCGCTTCGGCAATTTCCTTTTTGTTTTCGGCTATCACACTGTAAATACTGGAAACGGTACGGTTGGTATTATCAACAAGAGAGCTAAATGACGCACTTGTCTTTTCAACAGAATCCATGGTTTTGTTTATGCTGTCGAGGGATGAACGCATCTCTGATGACAGCCTTTTAATCTGCAGGTCTTTAAAAGCCTGATTTGTAGTATCAAGAGTCGTTTCCAGTTTAGTGGATATACTGCCAAAGTTGAGGCCTTTGAACTGACTGACAACATCATCAATTCCCTCCAATAACTTTTTGATTCCAGATGGTTTTGTTGCCACAATCGGATATTTAGCAGAAAAATTGATCGGGGGAGCAAGGTCAGGTTCGTTTGCTTGTTTGCGTTCAATCTCAACAAACATTATTCCGGTGATACCGATTGACTTAAGTTGAGCCACTACATCTCCGCGATGTTCTTCCGGTTTCAGGCCTTCTTCGATTTTCATTACTACCTCAATCAAAGTGGCATCCGGTGCTACTTTAATGCTCTCGACCCGGCCGATGGGCACACCCCGATATTTAACAGGAGAATCCTTGTCAAGTCCCTGGACGGATTCGTCAAAGTAGGCTACATAATGAAGCCCCTTTTCAAAATAGCTGGACATCCCCAGCCATATGATGGCGGCCGTGGCAACGGCAAACCCCATAAGTACAAATATACCAACCATTAGTTTTGTTTTAATCTTAGCTACCATCCAATTCCCGCTTTTTACTCCGATTTGGCACTTGGGTTGAAAAACTGTCGAACGAGCCGGTTTTGACTGTGCTCTTTAAGATATAGGGGATCTCCTTGGGCAATGATTCCCTTTGTATGTTTATCCAGCATGATCACTCGCTGGGCAACACTAAAAATACTGTCAAGCTCATGGGTAACGATGACAATGGTCGTGCCGATGCTTTTATTCAGTTTAACAATCAGTTCGTCGACTTCTGCCGACATAACAGGATCCAGTCCTGCTGTGGGTTCGTCAAGAAACAAAATCTTAGGGTTAAGGGCCAGTGCCCTGGCAAGTCCGGCTCTCTTTTTCATGCCTCCGCTCAACTCGGAAGGCAGATAATTTTCATACCCTGCAAGATCGACCATGCAGAGTTTCATGCGTACGAGGTTATTGATTGAATCTTTCGAAAGCGTAGAGTATTCTGTAATCGGCAGGGCTACATTCTCGGCAATAGTCATTGAACCGAAAAGGGCCGAACCCTGAAACAGAACCCCTATCTTTCTTAAGGTGCTGCGAAAGTCCTCATCATTACATGAAGTAATATCGACATTGTCAATATATACTTGACCCGAGAATGGTTCGGACAATCCAACCATGTGTTTTAACAACGTACTTTTGCCGCATCCGCTTCCGCCAAGAATTACAAGGATTTCTCCTTCGAAGACATCCAAGCTGATGTTGTCGAGGATAACCTCTTCATCGTAGCGGGCGCTAAGGTTTGTTACGCGGATGGTCTTTTGTTTTTCCATCATCTGCTGCTGATTACCAGAAACTGCGAACTACGGCAAAAATAGAATCAAAAAGAATAATCAAAAAAATGCTGCTGACCACCGCCGAGGTGGCGGAATTACCCACAGCATCAGCTCCGCCTTTGGTCTGGAATCCCCGTAAACATCCAATCCAAACGATCAGAAGCGCAAAAACCACGCTTTTCAACATTCCCCAACAGACCTCAAAAAGTGTAAGAGCTTGCAGGGTCTGGCTGATATAAGAATTCGCCGTCAGATCCAGCAAGAAGACACCGACTACAAGACCTCCGGCAACACCAAAAAGGTCTGCGAAAAGCGTCAGCATCGGTACCACAATTACCGAAGCTATAATCCTGGGAACCACGATAAATAGAGTAGGATTAAATCCCATGGCGACCAGGGCGTCGATTTCTTCTGAAATTTTCATGGTCCCGATTTCAGCGGCAAAAGCGGAACCGGATCTTCCGGCTACGACAATGGCTGTCATGATGGGCCCGAGTTCTGATACCATGGCAATTGCAACCAGCGAAGCAACATAAATATTGGCACCGAATTGCTGGAGTTGAAGCGATGACATAAAGGCGATGACAAGACCGAGAAGAAAACTTGTCAGTCCCACAATCGGCAGCGCATTGACACCGGTTTTCTCCATGCATGCGATGGTGTCATTTACACGCAACGATTTTGGATGAAGAAAGACATGCAGAAAGGAAAGGAAAACAGAACCGACAAAAGAAACCAAAAATCTTAAATTGGATGCTTGGGCCAGTGTTTCATCACCGAGACGAACGATAATGTTTTCTGTGCGCTTGCTTTCAACGAGGAGACATGCTTCAAATGCATCGAAGTTAACCAGGGAAAGGATGTCTTGAGTCCGTCCTTGGGTGCCAACGATTTTGAAACCGCTATCACGGGTTGTCATTGCATTTTTTAATTCAATCAGAACGAGTGCTCCAAAATCATCAAAATACGTTACGTTGTCAAGGTCTACGGCAAGTAAGGCAGGGGACTTTTGTGCGATCATTGAATGAAGTTCATCGAGAATGGAAGTTGAACTCTCGATGTCCATTCTCCCATTAAAATGAACAACAAGCTCACCTTTATTTTTTTCTGAAATTTCGTAAAAGCCTGACAAAAGATGCTCCGTGGTTTGATGGACACTACTTAATAGTTTCGAGTACAAGAAACTACTTCTGACAACGCCGTATGTATTTCGTCCAGCATATTACATTCATCTATACATTCAGGAAAATTTTTCCTATCATCGCATTCCTTACAGGGGCTCCTGACAAGATATCCGATCTCAAAATCAAACTTGTAATTATAAAATTTCTTGTTCGCTAAATGTTTCACAGGCTCCGATTCATTAATATAGTTGAATTCGTAAAAATAAATTCATCAGGGTTTGGTATTTTGTTATCATATCATCTAAATAAGAAAAGGCAAAGCCTCAATATTGATGGCGTCATAAAAAGGAAAAAACTCCCTTTTTACAAACGTTTTAAGTTTTAGATTTGAATAAGTCTAAGGCTTATTATTTTTGGTTCCTCTCCAGATTAGTTACAGAAAGCCTGGTAGTTTTTCAGCGTAAAGTATCGTAGAGTGTGAAATCCGTGAGCCCTACATTTAATCACTTTTATTTTGATATTCACACCTTGATTTATTTATCTTAATTAAAATATTCAGGTCTTACTGAACTATTTCAATAGATGTCACTTTAAAGCTCTGAGAGTTCTGCAAAATAAGATTCCACTTTTACCGATACCGAAGGTCGTTAGCTACTAAACAGTTGCACAATTAATACAAAAAAATACTTGACAGAAAAATGTATATTGTATATTGTATAATTCAATTTATAATGTCACTAATGTTAATCGGTACTTTTCATTGCCAAGGCAAACCGTATTCAAATAAAATCAAAACTATTAAGGAAAGTTTAAACTAATGATCGAACTTAAAAATAAGACCTCGCTTGCAGAGGATATTTGTGAATATTTACGCAACGCTATTTTTAACAACCAAATCAAACCTGGCGAACAGCTTAACGAGCTAAAAATTATAGAGGAGTTAGGCGTCAGCCGTTCGCCGGTCCGTGAGGCAATTTGTGTTTTAGAAGGGGAAGGGTTAATTGAAAGAATCCCCCGTAGAGGTGCTTTCGTTAAAAAAACAACACGAAAAAAAATTCAGGAAATATTTAGAATTCGAGCTGTTCTTGAGTCAATGGCTGCCGAAGAAGCTGCGCTTCAATTTTCAAAAGCTGATTTAAAAAGTCTTGAAAACATTTTTGAACGTATGAGAAAGGCTGTAAATGGAAATAATGCCAAATTATACGTGAAATTTAATTACGAGTTTCACAAAAAGTTTATTAAGCTTGCTAATAACAAGACTTTGGAGGAATTACTAAAAAATTTGGGAAAACAATCCAATTGGTTCATGCTTACAGCCTTTTCTATTAGACATTCCACGGAAGTTTCTTTGAAAGAACACTTTAAAATTTTTGAAGCTTTTGCAAAAAGAGATCCCGATTTAGCGGCTAAAACAGTTAGGAAACATATTGCTGAAGGTGGAAAAAGGGTCTTGGAAGTTCTTCGTGATGTCATATAGTTGTTTTTGTTGTCATAGCATTGAGTATTATATGCACCAAAACATTTTTGCTTTTGAACAGAAAGGAGAAGGTTGAGCATATGAATTTGTATGAATATCAGGCAAAAGAAATATTTGCAAAGTACGACATACCCACCCCTAGAGGCAAAGTTGTCGATGGGAGATCGGACTTGCAGAAGGCTTTTGAGATAATAGGTAAGGATAAGTTCGGGATGGTCAAGTCACAGGTCCTCACGGGAGGCAGAGGAAAAGCTGGCGGTATAAAGGCCGTTGACACACTTGATCAAGGTTTAGATGCAATGCAAGGTTTAATAGGTATGAAGATAAAGGGATTTCCCGTAGAAAGAGTATTGGTGGAAGAAAGACTTAAAATAAAAAACGAATATTTTATAAGTATCACTCTAGACCCTGAAGAATCTCTCCCTGTTTTGTTGATAAGTCCAAAGGGCGGGATGGACATAGAAGAAGTCGCCGGAGAATATCCTGAAGCTATAGGCGAGTATGTGATTAAACTCCAAGCTGACTTACCCTCTTTTGCGATGATCGAGTTAGTCAAGAACCTGGGTTTTCAACGACAACTTTGGGGAGATTTAATAAATATTACCTCAAAATTATATAGAGCCTTTTGTGAAAAAGAAGCCACTCTTATAGAAATCAATCCTTTGATTGAAACAGTAGATGGTAAGTTAATAGCCGCAGACGGACGCCTGAATGTTGATGATAATGCCTTGTTCAGGCAGCCAGATGTAAGTGAATACAAGCAAGAATTCAAAGACATGGTGTTAAAGGGCAAAGGGGTTGATTATGTAGACCTTGATAGCGGTGAAGTTGGTGTGCTTTGTGTTGGCGCTGGCATGACAATGCTTACCATGGATTTAGTCGCCCACCTGGGGAGTAAAGCGAGATGCTTTCTTGATATGAGCCACGGGGTTAATCCGGCTGGATTCAAAGCCGCCCTGGATCTGCTGGCTTCCGAACCGGATATCAAATATGTATTGGTTAATATGTTCGGAGGTCTTACCAGAATGGACGAAATTGCAAAGTCTATACTGGAAGCTATCGATAAATTTGACGGTAAATTCACTAAACCTATGGTCTTGCGTCTACAGGGAACAAACGCTGATAAAGGACAGGAAATAATGAGAGAAGCAGGGTATCAAGTTTGTTCTGAACTTGAAGATTTACTGGATAGATTTAAAGAAATGCTAAGGGAGGAAAAATGAGCATTTTAGTAGATAAAGATACTAGGGTAGCTGTTCAGGGAATAACCGGCAGACAGGGTTCTTTCCATACCAGGTTAATGTTGGAGGAAGGAACTAATATAGTTGCCGGGGTGGTGCCGGGAAAAGGTGGGCAGATTTTCGAAGGAATACCTGTCTACGATACGATTCTGGAAGCGAGGCTGAAGCAGGATATAAATGCTTCTATCGGCTTTATTCCTCCACCGTTCGCAGCTCAGAGCATACTGGACGCAATTGATGCGGGTTTAGAAGTTGTTGTTTCAATTACTGACGGTATTCCTATACATGATATGTTAAAAGTAAAAGATGAACTTAAAGATAAAAGAACATATCTGATAGGACCAAATACGCCCGGGCTGATAACGCCAAGGCAGGCTAAATTAGGCATAATGCCATCGAAAGCCTTTAAACCCGGATGTATTGGAGTAATAAGCCGAAGTGGATCACTTTCATATGAGGTTTGTGATGAGTTAAGTAAAGCTAACCTTGGGCAAAGCACAGTGGTAGGCGTGGGTGGCGACAGTATTCCCGGCACAACCTTTGCTGACCTGATTCCACTTTTCGAGGCTGATTCAGAAACAAAAGGTATTGCTATTGTAGGAGAGATAGGAGGTGTCGCTGAAGAGAAAGCTGCTAAAATTATTAAGGAATTTTGTTCAAAACCTGTAGTCGCGCTTATGGGAGGTGAGAGTGCGCCTCCGGGAAAAGCTATGGGCCATGCAGGAGCTATTGTCACTCGTGGAAAAGGTACTTTCAAATCAAAGGTCGAAGCGTTTAGAGATGCCGGTGTCAGGGTGGTTCATAAACCGAAAGATCTTGTCCAGGCCCTTAACAGCTTGTTATCCGCTCATCGGTAGTTTTAGGTTAGCACAATGACGGATAGCCAGCAAATGAAAGCAGCTAACAAAAGTAATGCCCCAAATTGTATGGCAAATTAATCAACCTAATCTAATTAAAAGGAGGTGGAAAATGAAAAGAAGGAATGCAACTTTATCCGGGATAATACTGAGTGTATTTTTTCTGGTTGTTACAATGATTCCGTTTTCTGTTGATGCAAAAAACGTCACCCTGAAATTGTCCCATCAATGGCCACAGGATAGCGAGGATTATGTTGTCAAGACTGCAATTCGTTTTGCTGATGAGGTAAATAAAC
>JABMQM010000627.1 GCA_013203195.1 Desulfobacteraceae bacterium
CTTGATGACCGCCCGGGCAACATTGCGGCTTTCGATGATTTTGTACTGGGTCTGGTAATAGTCGGTACCGGAGGCGTCCACTGCCATAACTTCCTGAATCGACATCACGTTAGGATTTTCTTTGTCGATGATCAGGCGGGAGGTAGCCTTGTAGATGGGCGTGGCGGTATAGACATAGATCGTTACGCTGACCACGACCACCGCAAATACAGCAATGATGGCCCAGCGACGTTTTAAAATCACCCGCAGATAGTCCCGGAAGTTTATTTGTTCAGCTGTTGCTTGATCCATTCTTTTTCCCTTGCAATGCTCCACAAATTAAAGAAGTGTAGCGTAGGTCCTGCCAGATGCCTTTGCAAAACGTCCTTTTTTTGAGAGTATTTTGTGTTTAATCTTTGGCTATTTAACGAGCTGGTATATCAGTATGTAATTGTAACAAAACACTAAACACCGGATGAATTCAGTTGCTTACGAATTCATAAATTACTTATATTCAAATATTATGCCAGAAAAATCGCCCGGCGGTAACAACTGAATAATAGCTTGATATTAATAGATTAAATAATGTATTTGGTAGGCGGAATAGAAAAGGAGAAACTTAGATCATGTCAATCCATGGCAGGTATGTGTCATTTTTTTGTCGAATTAGAAAAAACTTTCTGGTACCACAATCACATCATTGGGTTGGATGATGACATCCTGTATTTTTTTGCCGGCATCGGTAATGGCGTCTACGTTGACGGTGATGATTTTTTCAACACCTTTTTCTACCCGGATAATCCTGGCGCGGTTGCGCGCAGCAATGGGTGTGAATCCTCCGGCCCTGCTGATGGCTTCCACCAGGGTGATTTCCCTGTCTGTCAGGGCAAATGATCCCGGTTCTTTTACCTGGCCGATGATATAAAAATTCTCGGCAGCGGGGATGAACAGAACATCCTTGTCCTGCATATAAAGGTTCGCTGTCTGATCGCCGTCTTCTAAAAGCCCCTTCAGATCGACGTTAATGACTATCTTGCTCTCTTGGGGTGTATCCGGGTTATGTGTGCGGATGATCAGGCCTTTTTTGCCGGCACTGCCACCACTGCTTTTACCGGAGATCCCTGTGCGACGCCAGATGCCGCCGGCCTTGGAAAGAGCATCCAGAACCCGCTCGCGGGCCTGCAGTGCATAACTGCCCGGTTCGTTGACGGTCCCTAAAACTAAAACCCGCTTGCTTTTATAATCGGCCACCATAACTGAAACGTGGGCGTCCAGCAGGAATTGCTCCCGGGCCAGCCGGCTTGCGATCAGCTTTCCGATTTCCGCGGTCGTCAGCTTGTCAACCTCAATCTGCCCGATCAAGGGAAAGGTGATATAGCCGTCGGCTGAAACCTGCAGGGCCTTTCTGGAAAGATCCTCTTCTTCGTAGATCATAATATCGATGACATCATACCCCCCTACCCGGTAATTTTTGGAAACCTGGGCGGAGGCTTCAGGGTACTTTTCAAGATACTCGGTCACCGAAAGCTGGGGGGTCTTATCGATGACATTGCTGAGCTTGCTATCGACCTTTTTGGCTGCCGATGATTTCCGGATTTCCTCTAATGCGGTACGCTCGGATTCCTTTAGATCTTTATAAGCGTCCTCTTTTACGACTTCAACCTTAACAACATCGCCTGTAGTAACGCAGGCCGCTACAGTACAAGCTACAAGTGCACATGTTATCAAACCAAAGCGTTTTGCTATTGCGGCCAAATCAGCATTTAAAGATTTTAGGTAAGACGATATCGGCAAGTTATACATAGTTAATATTCAGCAGTAATCTTAAAATTGAATTTGTTGTCCTCAAAATTATTGGCATCGGCGTTCGAATGTTTTTCTTTATAGGTATAGCCGGCACCGGCCGACAGCCAGTCCCTGGCCTGGTAGTCGACACTGAGGCCGGCTTCATAATTATCATCCTGCCTGTTGTTCGGCAGCGGCAGATAGTAGTCGTGGAAGTTATAGGAAAAGGATCCCTCGAGGGTAATCTTGGTCAGGAGCTTTTGTTTAAAGCTTAGGCCGACACCGGTGTCTTCATAATAGTTGTTCGTGTTTGATCCTGACTGATTCAGCGACCTGTCAATGGTAAGCCCAAGCTGGGTTATCATGGTTCCGTCTTCTGCGGTTGCCACATCGTAGAAGATCGATGTTGCGGCGACCCAGGTACTTATGTCATTATATTTTTTACCGCTTGCAGTAAGGTCATTGTCGTATTTTTTGTCCTGGTAGCCGAAATTCAATTCTCCGCTGATTTTGGCCCCGCTTTCCCAGGTAAGACCTGCATCGACCTTATGCCAGGTGAAGTCGGAATCATTGGACTCGTCTGTTGTGGCTCCACTTTCAGTGCCGCCGGTATCGTAATCCTGCAGGCCGTAATAATAGCGGATAAATCCCCACGTCTTGGGCAGGACCCGCATCTCAACGCCGGTTCCGGCTTCATGGGAATAGAAATCCTGGGCAAAATCTTCATCACTCTTATAGTCCTGTTTATAATAATTGTAGTATAAAAAACCTTTGAATCTGCTCCCCAGCTTATAGCCGAATTCATTTTTCAGATCATTGGACCAGCGCTCGGTTTTTTTACCTAAATTGTATTCGGCGTAACCCCCGAAAGGGTCTTGCGTTTCCGTATAGGTATTGTCAATTTTAGCTATCAGACCGCCGGGGGCCTCGTAGTCGAGATTAAAAAGCCCTTTGTGTGATTCCCAGTCATTTTTGTCGTTTTTGTCATAATACGCGAAATCACCTTCATAGCCAAGGCTGACCGTACCGCGCTCTTCCATGGTATAATCAAAGGAAAGCCCCGGCTTAACATGCGCAATCGAGTCCGACTCTTTTAGCTCGGTGGTGGCGTTGGATCCATTGCCTAAAAAGATGTTGTCATCCGCTACAGCTTCGAGCCCGAGGCTCGGAACGATTTTCAGATTTCCCATCCGGATCTTGCCCCCCTTGGCCATTACTTGGGAAGACAAAAGAACCAAAATGGTTGCCAGGACTACGGAAATGAAAATTCCTTTTTTCATCATGCGGTTCTCCTTTCCATGGGAATACAAAGTTGACTATCTCGCAAAATGTCACGAATTCAACTATAGATGTTTGCACAACCCTTCAAAAATGATTTGGAGAAAAGAGTGCGATCTGATTATTCCCTAAAGTATAACAAAAGTAATATGTTTGTGCAACCACCTAAAATCATATGAAATGAAGATTTAGCTGTGAAGTTGCTCCAAAAAATATCTTTTAAACAGCGAAAGGTTATTTAAAACAGATTAAATTGGTTAAAAACACTTGATATTTAGCGGTTTTATGCCGTCTTGTCTATGGAGATGATTACTCAGGAGGATATTATGGGTTGAACTGCACAGCGAGCGCATTTCCCGCAGCTTGCTGCGGGATTAGCGAGCTAATCAAAAAATTGGCAGAATTCATTTTGCGGTTGAGAGATCCTGCGGCGGCGTGTATTGTGAAAAAAACGGCACAAACCCCCCAAAGACTTACCACGATCACAGACAACGAATAAATTCAAGGAACGATTATTCTGGATTCTTCTTTTTGTTGCATTTCCTTTAAATTTTCCAGCATCTTTTCAATGGAGCTTTTCATGGC
>JABMQM010000628.1 GCA_013203195.1 Desulfobacteraceae bacterium
AGTCAAAATATTGTACGTACCGCCGGTCGAACATAGTAGCTTAGCTCCTGTTACTGGATACTGGCTTCTGGATTCTGGATGCTGGATGCCCCGCTTTCAGCGGGATTTACGCTTCGCTCCAACTGGCTTTGGTTGCTGGTTTCTGGTTACTAATCACTGCTCTCTGACCTCTGCTCTCTGACCTCCGACCTCTGATCACTGGTCACTGCTTGCCCGGCGTAGCCTTGGCGAAGACGGGGTCACCGGCCTCTGATTAGCCGTCATTCACTGCCCTTACAGCTTCGAGTGTCGAGCCTTCAGCCTTTAGCTGCTTGCCGGGCCCGGTTTTTTTCAAATAGGTTCTGATCATCTCCCTGGCAATCGGAGCCGCTGCTTTAGCTCCGGATTCCCCATGTTCGATAATAACTGCAACAGCGATTTGCGGGTCAACTGATGGTGCATAAGCCACAAACCAGGCATGTGCTTTCAGATGGTCCGGTTTTTCGGTTTCGCTGGTCTCTTCGTCATCTTTGCGGCCAACCACCTGTACCGTGCCTGTTTTCCCACTGACATCGATGCCTTTAATGCGAACAGCCTTCGCAGTTCCCCTGCCGTCGTTCACCACCCCCCACAGGCCTTTTTTAATAAGCTCCAATGTCTGGCTGCCGGCCGGCAACTTACCTTTAACCTGGCTTTGAGTTTGAACGACAATTTTACCTTCAGCCGTCTTTATCATTTTTAATATCATTGGTTTATAGATTGTGCCGCCATTGGCAACCGCCGAAGTCAAGACCAGCATCTGAATGGGCGTCACAAGATCGTACCCCTGTCCAATAGCCACCGAAAGCGTTTCTCCCCCCTGCCAGGCTATGCCGGTGCGCTCTTTCTTCCAGGCTGTGGTAGGAATTAAACCCTCTGCTTCTTGATCCAGGTTTATACCGGTTGTTGATCCCAAACCGCTGGCTTTAGCATACCATGCCAGGCGGTCTGCGCCCAGCTTTTGACCCACCTGATAAAAAAACACATCACATGATACAATTAATGCCTGGACAACATTTACGTTACCGTGACCCTTCTTTTCCCAGCACCTAAAAACGCGATCTCCATATTTATAATATCCCGGACAATGAAAACTGGTCGTTTCATCGATAACACCTTCTTCGAGACCGGCCATGGCGGTTACAATCTTATAAGCAGATGCCGGCGGATACTCCGCCTGGATGGCCTTGTTTTCCATCGGTCTGAAAGGGTTGGAGATAAGAGTACTCCATTTTGCATGGGACATCCCGCTGACAAAATCATTCTGATCAAATGAAGGTGAACTGGCCATGGCAAGAATATGCCCGGTCGCAGGGTCCATGGCCACGGCAGCACCTGCTCGTCCTTTTAAAAGCGCCTCAGTCCTTTTCTGCAACATCTGATCGATGGTTAGATAAATATTATGTCCCGGCTGGGCATCAACGGTTTTCAAAATGTCAACCACCTGACCGATGGCATTGACCTCGACCTGACGACCGCCGCGTTTACCCCTTAAAAACGACTCGAAGGCCTTTTCCACACCAAACTTTCCAATAAAATCACCACTTTTGGTTCCTGGATATTTTTCGGATTTAAGCTCTCCTGCATTGATTTCGCTCAAATATCCTATAAGATGGGCAGCGCTCTGCTTGTTGAGCGAATGCCTGAGAGGCCTGACACCCACTACCACACCGGCCAGATCGAATGTCCGAACCTCAACCGCCGCAAGGGCGTCACGACCAAAATCCTGCTTCAAAAGAATCGGCTTGTAAGCTGCAACCCCCTTGCTGCGATTAATCTTCAACATCAGTTCGGACGCCGGAACATTTATCACTCTCGCCAATTTTTCAATGGTATCAGCAACGGGCCTGGCGTCTTTTAAAATTATACTCAAGTCGAACGAAGGCCGATTATCCACCAGTGTTTTTCCATCGCGGTCAAAAATCAATCCTCGTGAAGGATCAGTACGCTCCAAACGGACACTGTTGTTTTCAGAGAGTCGTCTGAGCTCCTCTCCTTGAATCACCTGCAGGTGGAGCAGACGG
>JABMQM010000629.1 GCA_013203195.1 Desulfobacteraceae bacterium
CTCGGCGGGCATCCGCCTTCACCGGTACAGATGCGAACCGGCATCGCCAGTTCTTCGTTCAGATAGGTCACTCCCAGTTGCAGGCCTTCCCACATGGTTGGCGATAAGGCTCCGAAAGACATCCCTCCGATAATTAGGGGGTAAATTTCTCTGACAGGAGGTATCCAGCCGTTCTCGCTGACAAATCTCATGTTTTCTTCGGGCGGCAATATCCTCCCCAAAAGAGATGTGATTGCAAATTCGTGGCGTCCCGCATCCAGGGCAGGGTCGGTAAGCATGGAAATTCTGATAAACTTAATCTGATCCAGAAGACCATCGGCGACATTGCGCCTTCCGCCGCGACGCCAGGGTTGGCCGCCACGATCCAAATGAAATTTTAATTTATCGACTTCATCACTTTTAGCCGGAATAATCGCATCATTGGGGCAGACCATAGTACACATGGCGCATCCAACACAGCGGTAAGCGGGATCGGTTTTCTGGCGTATGCCGTAATAAAATGAGTGCTTATTTGACGTTATTTCCCCGGGTTCAAGGGATACTTGTAGCGCCCGCTGGCGGAATACGCCCAATTCAATGGCATTAACGGGGCACACGGCCGTGCATTGACCGCAAAGGGTACATTTATCCTTATCCCAGAGAATCTGCCACGGCAGATCTTTGATACTTAGTGACGAAGGGGTAATGGGTCTGTTTGAGAACATATTTTAACCTCCTGACGATCCGGCCCCACGCTGACAGTATCCAGATACATGGGTTGAAAGTCCCGGCTTTTATCACGATAAGGGATTGCAAAATCAAGACCGCAGACTTCCGAGGCAAAAGCGAACAGGCCTTTCCTGCCTCCCGCCACACCGGGCCGGAGTTTTTTGCGATCCTGCACCATGAAAATCGAGTTGTCGGGCAGACATCCGATGACACAATTGGGCCCGTCGATAATCAGTTTCCGGCAGGATTGCTTCAGGTGCTTCAAGAATTCACCGCTGGGGTGATCTTTAAGATCTTCATTTTCAAGCGGCGTTATGACGTGCTTATAAGTTTCGAGACCAAGTCCCAGCGCTGAGAAGGTGTAATGGAGAATATGGGTAAAGACCTCCGAGTCTGATTGATAGCCGGTGTATCCGGGAAAATTCCGTGACGTCAGAAACCTGCTAATGGGAAAAAAGGCGGTATTCTCTCCATTGGTCATGGTTGAAAACCCCTGGATAAAGAAAGGATGACAGGCATACAGATCGATTTCGTAGTTGGTGTTCTGCCGGCCCTGGGCCATAATTACCCTGGCGTCGAGCGATTTGCGGTCGAGCTGCAGGTATTCGGCCACTTCCAGGGGGTCCCCTATTTCCTTGATCATGATTGTGTCGGGCCAGAATGAAAATACGATCATATCGTTTTTTTCTTCACCCATTTTGCGGAGTTCAAGCCGTATCTGCATTAGTCGAGCCTGTAGCTGTTCCGGACTGAAATCATCCCATTCCTCAGGATACTCGTAGGCTCGCACCAGATACATATCCCGTTTGGGCACACCTTGCGGAGGAGTTTTAGGCACTTTCAGGGTCACCTTATATTTGGTCATAAAGCCGATATCTATCATGTACCTGTCCAGACGCTTTAATCCCTGGTCGCTGAAAATACCTGACAGTATGGGGGCATCTTTGAGTTGTTCAAAAGGACCGCCCAGATCACGCAGCAACAACCCGACGCCGGAACCGTCATGCCCCTCACGCATAACATCCAGCGCCTCCAGAGCGACCATGGGAGACACGGGATCATCGCTGGTTATGGCAATTAATCGGCACATTTATACACTCTCCTTTTTAAAACCCGGTTTTCATTTATTTTTACAACATCGTACTTCAAAAAGAAAAAGACGTCTTTCCCACCGCAAGGGATTCAGACGTCTTTGTCTTATGATTAAAAACTTTATACATCTTTGTACAACGTTTAATTTGCTTTATATAAAACAAATATATTTAAGTGTTTGTCAAGCAATAAATAAGCAACTTTTATTGTTACCTAATTTTCCGTGTTTGTCATCTATAAATCTGCCGCAAGCTTATCGGATTAGGCGGTACACTATAGAGGCGTTCTTATATGTTGACACTTTATCGACTCTTTTTTATTATTCGTCAATTATAACCTTAATCGAGACAAAACTCGATTAAGCTAGTGAGGGGTGGTCGGTGGTCCGTAGTCATCGGTATCTTTACAGGGAAAACACATGCAAAGCATCTCATCGGTAAGGACCCAAAAACACGGTATCAGTCGTCGGGAATTTTTGTGGCTGACGTCAATGTCAGCCGCCGGTATGCTGGCCGGTTGCGCAGCCGACCCGATTACCGGAAGAAAACAATTGATGCTGGTATCGGAAGAGACGGAAATTCAGATCGATAAAAAGCAGTCGCCCCACCAATTTTCTGCCGACTACGGAACGCTGCAGGATAAGGCTTTGAATAATTATATCGATGCAACCGGTAAAAAAATGGCGGCCCTCTCCCACCGGCCCCATATGCCGTATTCATTCCAGGGGGTAAATGCGACCTATGTAAATGCCTATGCCTTTCCAGGAGGCAGTATTGCCGCAACACGGGGGATTCTGCTGGCCCTTGACAACGAAGCCGAACTGGCAGCATTGCTGGGCCATGAACTCGGTCATGTCAATGCGCGCCATACGGCCGAACAAATGTCCAAAGGTGTCCTTACGAACGCTATTGTCGGTGGAATCTCGGCCGTTGCGGGAACCCAGAGCGCGGCTCTCGGCCAGCTGGCCTCCCAACTGGGAATGGTCGGAGCCGGCGCCCTGCTGGCTTCATACAGCCGGGACAACGAACGTGAAGCCGATGCACTGGGCCTGAAGTATATGTCTAATACCGGTTATAATACCGAAGGTTTTGTGGGGCTGATGGACGTGCTGAGGAGCCTGTCCAAACATAAACCCAGCGCCATTGAGTTAATGTTCGCAACGCACCCCATGAGTGATGAACGTTACCAAACTGCCGTCGACGCCGTTCAGACTCAATACCGGACCGCAAAAAAACTTCCTTTGCACCGTGATCGCTATATGGACCATACTGCCGGACTGCGGGCCATAAAAGGGGCCATTGATGCCCTACAAAAAGGTGAAAGTGCCATGGCCAATGCAAAATACAACGACGCCCAAAAACATTTTAAAACAGCTTTAAAACAGGCTCCCGACGATTATGCCGGGCTCCTGATGATGTCCAAGTGCCTGCTGGTCCAGAAAAAAGATGCTGAAGCCAAACGCTTTGCAGAAAAAGCCAAGGCGATCTATCCTCAGGAAGCCCAAGCTCATCATCTTTTAGGATTTGCGAATCTGCGCACAAAGAATTTCGACGCTGCCTATCAAGAATTCAAGCATTACGACAAATTGCTGCCCGGCAACCCCAACACAACCTTCTTTAAAGGGTTTTCCTTAGAGGGTATGCAGCGTATCGAGCCGGCCGCAAATGAATACTATCAATACATTCAAACCGTCAATCAGGGCAAGCAGGCCAAACATGCTTACCAGCGTCTGGTTGAGTGGGGATACATTAAGCCGTAGCAAAAATAATACCCTAATTGTGCCAAGACACAATTAGAGTGCCAGTGTTTTAGAATTATGAAAAATCGGATACCTAAAAAAATAGCTGCCGGCAAAGACCGTAAACAAAAAAGATGCCTGTCTTGCGGAACTACTGAAAACATGTACAGGCGCAGGTATTGTTCCAAAGATTGCCGGCAAAAACTACGTTATGCGCTGGGGATAAGAACAGGTTTGCTAAAGGCATTGAATACCCGCTATGCCACCTTTTATTTTACTGAAAAAATTATCATCATGGATATCCTTCCCCATCTTTCCAGGGAGATATTGAGCTTTTTTTATCCGCGTTCCAGCGGCAAAAAACCTGTCCAAGATTACTGCCGTATGTCTGACTTGCTGGGGAATGAATGGTGGGCTGAAAAAAACCGAACGCATAAACATTACCTCGCCAACCGCCACATATATAATCAGGCTGTACGCAACGGCTGCCCCAAAGGCGTTGTTATACCGCTTGAAACCAAGGTTCCTGCCGTAAAAGGTGCATCACTAACGCGTCTTAAGTTAGGCAAGTCGGACTTGGACTCTCCGGAGCTTGAAAAGAAAATAAAAAGTGCTTACCGGCTTCAAGTTAAAAAGCATCACCCCGATATAGGCGGAGATGCAGGTACCTTCAGAAAAGTGCACCAGGCATATAAGGACCTGCTCGGCTGGGCGGAAAGCCCTACTTTTCTGAGACGCCGGGGGTTTCCGGACAAATGGTTTTACGACGGCGATACAAACGGATGGATACAGCCGAAACCTTACTTAAGAAAATAAAGAATCCGAACCCAGAAGACCCGGCTTTGGTTTACCCCTGGAAGGGATTAATATTTCAGTGCATTAAGTGACTAAAGTGAACTAAAGTTACAAGTGCCTAAAGTTATGGAGTCGCTTC
>JABMQM010000630.1 GCA_013203195.1 Desulfobacteraceae bacterium
GGATATTCAGGAATGCTCTAATAGTGAAGTCCAAAAACATCCAGTCCTCCAGAGGCGGATAAATATCCAGAAACTAGCATCCAGCATCTTATCCATAAAGGCCTCACAAGGTGTTATAAAAATATTTTGCCACAAAATGCACAAATTTGATCACTAAGAAACTAACATACTCTGATGTTTCACGGGCTAGCCCGGATATTTCATGCAATATCCGGGTTAATATCTGATCCTGGGATCCAGGTATGCGTAAAGGACATCGACCACCAAGTTTGCAAGCAGAACCACGATCGCAATCAGCAAAAAAGAGGCCATGGCCAGCGGATAGTCATTGTTGCTAACGGCAAAAACCAATTCCCTTCCGATCCCCGGCCAGCTAAATACCGTTTCCGTCAAGGCGCCGCCGTTGATGGAAAATGCCAGGCTGAGTCCCACACTGGTCACTACAGGCAGTGCGGCGTTGGGCGCGGCATGCCGATTGCGGATCACCTTCTCCTCAAGTCCTTTGGCCCTTGCCGTTAAAATATAATCTTCTTTAAGGGTGTCCAGCATACTGCTGCGCATTATCAGAAGATAACTGCCAAAATGGATGAAAAAGAGGGTCGCCAGGGGCAGTACCATATGGTGGACCACGTCCAGTAATTTATGCCAGAGGCCTGCAGAAGGGTTCGTCCAGACCTCCGGCGAAATCATGCCGTTTAAGGGGAACCAGCCGACCTTGAAGGCAAAGACCCAGATCATCAGCAGGGCCAGCCAGGGGAGAAAAATGGTGTGGCAGACCAGTGACCCCACCGTTATCCAGGTATCGATTTGTTTACCTTTATGCCAGGATGCAATTTTACCAAAAAAAATACCTACAAATGCAGAGAGAATAATTGCTGTAGTAAACAGAACGATGGTATTCGGAAGGCGGTTCCAAATAATCGCAAATACCGGCTCACCGTAATGAAAAGAGGTCCCGAAATTTCCGCTAAAGAAGTTTTTGAGATAATAGATATATTGCAGCCATAGTGGCTGATTGAGCCCCAACTGGTCAATCAAATGCTCTGCATCTTCCGGTGTCATGGTCGGGTCTACCATCTTGGTAACCGGATCGCCGGGACTTAAATGGAACAGCAAGAAAAGCACCGTTAAAATTACAAAGAAAATAATGAATATTTCGATTAGTCTTTTAAGGATGAATCTTCGGATTTCCATGGTAATGCTTACCTCCCGTAGTGGGATTTACCAATTATAAAGATCCAGTCAAGCTTGGCCTGAAATCATGCCTTGGCGGTATTACGCGATACTGGATGCTCGATACTTGATACTGGATAAAAAAAAATCATCAATTTATCCAGTATCCAGCATCTGATTCGACTTTAAATCAATCACGCGCGAAGCACCCGACGAGGGAAAAACACGAAATTTTATTAATATCTTTTTTTCGTGTTTTAGTCCTTTCGTGCTTTCGTGTTATTTTTTTCTTTTCAGATTACGGTCCGTTCGGTCTGATCTGGCAAAAGGACCAGATATTGCCGATCCCGCCCAAAGTCTCCACCCAGCCGCTGAATGTATCCGTGCGCACAGCCTGAATGAGTGCCGGATTATAAAGAGGGATGTAAGGTAAGTCCTCCATAATGATCTTTTGCATCTTCCAGATAAGTCTCCTGCGGTGCACCCGGTTCATTGCGCTTGAAGATTCTACAGCAATGCGGTCGAACTCGGGATTTTTATATCCGCTCATGTTCCAGCCCCGTTTTTTATCGTTGGCCGAATGAAAAAAATTCCTCAAATAATCCGGATCAATGTGCATTTTACCATACCCCAGGATAAAGGTATCAAATTCATGGCGCCCCTTGACTTGGTCAAGAAGCGCTCCAAAGGCCATGGGTCGGCAATACGCAGGCATACCCAAGGCCCTGAGCCATTCCTGTATGATCGTGCCGCTTATGGCCCGATGAGGATCATAATCAGCCGGGGGCGTTAAGATCGTAAAATTTTCCATTAGACGGCCATCGGGCAAACGTATCCCCTTGCCGGCAACTACTTTACCGTTTTCATCCACCGGCGGCTCCACCCAGGTATATCCGGCGTCGTGGAGGATTTGATAGGCTTTTTTAATACGATCGTTTCGCTTCAGGCCCTCCCCTGGACGGGGAATATCCGGGCAGAACCAGTATTGGTTTCCCGGCGGAACGATGGAGTCCATCCGGGTGCCATACCCATTGAGAATACGCGTAATTATAAACTGCTTGTCAATCAGCACGGCCACCGCCTGCCTCAGCCTGGCATCACTGAAAGGCGGTTTCCTCACGTTAAAACCCATAAAATATAAGGCGCTTTGTTCACTGAAAAATATTTTAATATTATTTTGCCGACCAAGATCTTCGAGGTATCCCGGTTGAATTCCCCACCAAAACATGTCAATACTCCCTTTTTTTAGTGCCAGGACGGCCACATCAGAAGTACCGTAAATTTTAAACAGCAGACTATTCACATATGGACCCAGCGTCCGACCATTTATGCGCCGGCCGTTACCGAAAAAATGTTCATTTTTTTGAAGATAAAGATAGGTGCCCCGTCGCCATTCTTTCAGCATAAAGGGACCGCAGCCTACCGGCATTTCTGTTTTGTAATTTAGCAGGGCTCTCAGTGGTTTTTGTTGTGCTCTGGCCTCTTGTGCGATTTGAGTCCACTGGCTCTTGGGTACAATCGATGACGTAAGGGTTCTTGACTCAAAAATAGCTTGCGGTGTTTCCAGGTAAAAACGAACGGTATATTTATCCGGTGTCTCAATTTTTTTTACGAACTTCCACCTGGAATAGTACCGCGGCACCCTGAACTCTTTGATCAGGTTAGCGGTAAAGGCCACATCATCCGAGGTTACATCCGATCCGTCGGACCATTTCGCCGGCCTGAGCCTGACAGTATAGGACGTCGTTTCAGGATCGAATTGCGGTTTGTCCGCTGCCAACCATGGTATCAGGGTTAAGGTGTCCGGATCCCGCAAATACAGCGGTTGATAGATTAGAGACAGGATTTTGTTTGAATTGGCATCGCTGGCCAGCCAGATATTAAGTGTTCTGGGCTCTTCAGCAAGCCCGATTTTAAGGGTCAAGGCATCCTGTTTTCCGCCGCAGGATATAATGAAACCCAGCAAAATCACAACCATTATCACAAAACAAAATGTTCGGTTGAATATCTTACTCATAACAGCTCGGCGGGTTTCATGAAAATTTCGAGTTATTGTTTTTTGCTTTCATCCGGCTGACTTTCTGCTCGATGAAATCAATCACCCTGACCTCAAGTTTTTCCCGGTTCAGCCGGTTAATCCGGGGGATTCCCCCCGGACTGACGCAGTTGATTTCAACCAGTTTATCTCCAATCACATCGATACCTACAAAATAGAGACCATCTTTGATCAGCCGATCTTTGATAAAACGGCAAATTTCCTTTTCTCTTTCTGTGACTTCATGTTTAAATGCCCGGGCGTCGGCATGAATATTGGTCCTAAAATCCCCTTTACGCGGTCTTCTTCGCATAGCCCCTAAGATCTCTCCGTTGAGCAAAAGAATTCTTATATCCCCATTTTCTCTAACACCATCTAAAAATTCCTGCACCATGATCGCCTCCCTTGCCGGATAATCTTCATAGCCTCGGACGTAATAGTTTATCAGTGAATTCAGATTTTCCGCATCCCGGTTGCTGACCTTGTTCACCCCTTCTCCGCCAAACCGCTGTAGTGGTTTAACAACCATGTCACCACCAAAA
>JABMQM010000631.1 GCA_013203195.1 Desulfobacteraceae bacterium
GCCGGAACAGCTTCTATTTCCAGTCCCTCAACGCTCTTGATATCTCCATTTTTCATGATTACGCCGCCTTTGACACTCTTTGCGCAAGTTTCAGTTACAACCAACACGGTTCCACTTTTGCGCAATGCGTTCACGGCATTTACGTCAAGATGGTCGCGATGCTCATGCGTTATAAGGATCAGATCGGCCGGCGGCATCTGCGAATAATCAGCCAGTTCGCTCCATGGATCAACATGGATGACCTTTCCTCCAAAGTTAAACATCAGTGTCCCATGACCGATAAACGTTATCGTAAGATCACCGGCTGATGTTGCGATACTATCGGTCTCAAAAGTATCCTGCGCAGCCGCAGAAAACGTAACGCCAAATACCAAAACCATCGCCCCCAATAAATATTTTTTCATATCAGACCTCCTTATTTGCGGCCTTTTATAAATTAAACTTGAATTCGTTAAAAACAAACTCTAAATTGATTATCAGACTATCAATTTCCGGTTAGATTGTAAAGCTGCAACCAAACAGGACTGATCAATTCGGCTTTTTAAGAATGCATGCAGGGAGAGCAACCAATGAATACTGAGCGGTTTGAGTTTTTGAAAAAAGATTATGTGCAGGGATTTCCGGCGGACTGCGGATTTGAAGTCAACAAGGTGGATTACGGGTATTTTGAGTCCCGCCTGAAAATCGATCCCAAACACAGCCAGCAGGACGGATTCGTACATGCCGGGGTGATCGCCACTATGGCGGATCATACCGGCGGCTATGCCGCTTACACCACTGTCTCTGAAAATGAACGCATCTTAACCATAGAATTCAAAATTAACTACTTCAAGCCCGCTATCGGTGAATTTTTGGTCTGCCGCTCAAAAGTCATCAACAACGGCAAAACCATCAAAGTCTCAGAATCTGAAGTGTTCTCTATATCCACGGGTCAAGAAAAGCTGGTTTCCAAAGCAATGGTCACCTTGATCGCCGTATCGGCTGATAGCATAAAAACGACCTGAATAGATCTCCGGTTCCTGCGTCTCTTGAACATTTATGAATTCGTATCAAGCCGAATTCATAAGTGTTTTTCAGAACTCCAGACGGGTCTGCAGATGAGTGTCTGTTCAGCGGCGATACGCATCACGTATCACAGGCATTTAAGGGCTTTGTGGCACCAGGATAAATAGCAGTTAGTACAGGTTTTGAATTGAAGATACGGAGCCCCAATCAATTCCGACATTGAGGCAAGCTAACGTTTTGATTAAAAGCAGTAATGTTCACATTGAGTTGTAACTATGAAAAACGATAGCCATACAAGATATGGGATTTTCTGACTTAATTCCAGGCCTGAAGATGAGGATCTGCTCAGGTGTGATACTCGTTACATATCCAAGGAATTCAAGAGGGTTATGGCGCGTCGATAGATAGCAGCTATCTCAACATTTTCAAGTTCCCGATAATTGCAGTTCTATAACAGTAAAAGTTTGGATAACGTGGAGGTAAGCTGCGGGTGACCATACTACAACATCCAGTGAGGTCGTCCATCCATCCAAGCGCTCACGGTGCTTCGCAACCATTCGTCCAAATCCGGTGTCATATAGAATTTTGGAAAGAGAAGGTCATCATCTGGTGCTATAACTCCCTCTTTAATTGCGGTGCGCGCAAGATCGGTATGAGGATAGATTCGTATTCCCATGGTAATTTTCATAGCCTCCAGATCCAATGAATCAGCAAAAGCGAGGCTTTCTTCAACCGTCTTTCTATTTTCTTCAGGACCGCCCAGCAACAAAAACCCCATCTGCTGAATGCCGTAATGCTTAAGTCTTTCTGAAATCCGGCGCACTTCTTCTGGTTGGAAATTTTTATTCATTGCCCGTAAAATCTTTTCGGAACCACTTTCAAACCCCAGACTGACTTCTTTGCACCCAGCCTCTGCCATCTTCTCGACCAGTTCTTCATCCACTCTCCAGGGGTAGAGAATACAACGCCAGGATGTATTCAATCCTGCTTCCACCAGTTGATCGCAAAACTCTTTCGCATAGGAAAGTGGGAGGTTGAAAATATTATCAACAAAGAAAAACCGATCAAATCCAGCCTCTACGTACCGGGAAATGGCATCAACAACTCGCTCCAGAGAATGTTTTCGCATGATCTTCCCTTCGATAGTTGGCGTTGAGCAATAGCTGCAGTTCAGCGGGCATCCCCGTCTGGTCTGAAAAGGGAGCCATATCTCTTCGTTTCGACTGGGTAAAGAAGTCCACTGCTGAACGCCGGGAAGGGGCAGGGGGCACTCATCCAAATCTTTCGTGAACCGCACCTTGCCTTGAATACCCTGATCCGGAAGATAGAGGCCTGGGATTCCCGAAAGATCGGCTTTCTGGCTGAGCCGTTCCAAAAGAATAGTAAAGGCAATCTCACCTTCTCCTTGAATACCCATATCAGCTCCCAGATAAGCCAGCGCGCTTTCCGGAAAGATGCTGTAACCCGCCCCACCCAAGATAATTGGAGCATCCGAAAGACTTCGGCAATCGTTGACAAAATCTTTTACCAAATCTAGGAGAAATCCCGGGTTTTCCATACACTGGTCGTCGATGTTTCTCACTGAAATTCCAATAATCTCAGGTTGAAACCCATCGACGGCATCTTTGAGAACCAACCGGGTGTCTTGCTGATCCATCAGATCGACCAGTTTTACGTCGTGTCCTGCGCTCCGGGCAGCTTCGTCCACACATGCCAGGCCCAAAGGCAAAACCGGCATGTTGATCGTTTCCGTGTTCGCAGATATTAAAAGTACCCTCATGTTCTCAAGCTCCTTGAGCTATGCTTGACGTCCTTTAAGGCCCTATTACTGTAATCAATATTTTTGCACAACAATGGCCCATTCTTTTTAGAAATAACCATTAAAAACGCATTAAAGTCTTTAAATCTCAATTTGATTATTCTTTGAACGCCACTTCCTCCCAAGGGAAACTGCCGCCATATTTCAACACCTGAATTGCGGGATTGAGTGAATTAAACGCACTTATGCATATCCCCGCAGGCGTTGTCTGATCTATCACAATTGCTCTACCCGGTTTATTTCCCAGAGAACATTTGCCTGCAACTGAATCTACCGGAACCTTTATTTTGAAATACCTCTTTTCAGTCATTTCCCGACACCTCCACTTTTCAAGATAATCAAATCATAAAATTTCCACCATCGACCGGAATATATTCTCCATTAAGATAACCTGATAAAGATGAAGCCAAAAACACTATCACACCGGCAATATCCTCCGGCTTTCCCAGTCGTCTGAGTGGGTTTATCGCTGCCACCTGTTCATGCATTTCTTTGGGCTGTCTAGGCAATTACCATTGATATTGAAAGGCTTTAACTCATTTTTTTGATAAAATCATTCTACCAGAACCATTGCAAAGTAGTTCCACCTTCCGAAAGTTTCTTTCCTGGTGTCAATTTCAAATCCATTATTTCTTGCTGTTTTGAAGACATCTATACCACAGGCCTCCATCATCGGTCTGACCCCTACTTTTGTCTCTTCTGCTCCCTGAGTCCCACACTGGGCCTCTGTCTCACCGGAAGGTCATGTGGCCCCAGCATTTGATGAATCTGTGGAATTTGATGAAAGGGCTGTTAATGCAAAAGCCTTATAATAACCCATGTTGTAAGCCTCTCCCTCAAGCCTCACAGCCGTTTTTGTTATTGCCTTCCCCTTGGGGCCGTTAAGAAGTATAGCCTTGCTGTATTCCTTAAGAACTTTTTTCACGCTTTCGGCGTCTGGGGCACATGGTGGATGGTAGGCATCCTTACCATAAAGCGGACAACCATATAAGCACTTCCATCTGACCCATTCTTCAACTACTATTGTTTCTGTGCCTATTATCTTTGCCTTTTCAGCACCTAACTCATAGGCTTTTGTTAAGACATTTTCCATTGTTATCACCTTGCCTTTAACTTCTTTGCCGGTTTTTGAGAAATCAAATGGCGAATCCTTCATCAGTTTAATATCCTTTTGATCTGATTCCCTCGGCTTTTTTGCACGGATGAGTACACCTTTTGTTTTTGGCGAGCTGTTAAAGCCGGTTTCAGCGACGAGTTCCGTGTTTTCAAATCCGGCGTCTTGAAGTATGGCCAGGAAATCCTCCCCTGGTACAGCGCCGCCCTCTCACTGAAACCAAGTATCAATCCTGGATTTTAAGTCTTTTTCAAGTTCGCCGATCAAAACCTGATCTGCGATCATGAATCGCCCGCCAGGCTTGAGTAAACGGAAAGCTTCTGCGACAGCCCTTTCTTTGTCTGGAATCAGGTTAAATACACCATTTGATATTACAACGTCGAAATTCTCGTCTGGAAAGCTTAACTTCTCAGCCGAATCCTCAACGAAGGTAACATGCTGTAAATCCATCATCTGGATGTTATGCTTACCTCGGTCAAGCATCTCGGAGACCAGTTCGGCTCCTACCACATTTCCGCCGGCGCCGACTATCTTGGCTGCAAAAATTATATCAACGCCGGCACCGCAGCCGATATCCAAAACCGCTTCACCCCCATTGATTTCTCCCAGCGAAAAAGGGTTTCCAACACCGCAGTAAGAAGCACTTACCTCGTCCGGGAGAGAATTTAAGATTATCGGATCATAACCCAAAATCTCAAGCCCGGCTCGACCCGTTGGGTAACTGAAAAGACCATCCGGATTGCCGGCAACTTTGTTGTATTTTTCCCTGATGCCGTCCCGTATTCGTTTGGTGTCTTCGGGGGCAAGTTGAACTACCATAGTTTTACTCCTTTATTACAAGGATATCTAAGTCAAACTTCAGATAAAATTACAAATTAAAAACCTTTGCATCAGCAGCCAAATCTATCAAGTGCGGCGCCCCGTCCAACACCATGTTTGGAAAGAACTTGGCCTCGTCAACCTGACGAGCATTTGCACAGGGGATTCAGACCCCGATAGGCACATCATTTTCGACTAAATACTGCAAATAGTCATTAGGGCAATCACCGGTTCGGGTCTTAACTGTGAAATCACGGGTGGAGTTTGCCCACAAGACGCCGTCTTCGTAAAAGAAAACGTTTACCACATGTCCTTTTGAGTGAGCCACATTTGCAAATTGGAAACACCGGGTGGCTGCTTCCACATCGCCTTTACCGAGTGTAAATAAGAAATTTGCCATCATCCCCCCTTTTTTTAAAGTTAACGCTTTGGATCTTTGTCCGATGTCATCATTGCCTGTAGAACCGCCTCGGTAAGTGATTCCATATCCGGGATATGGTCAAAGGCAATAAAAATGATTACGATTGTGATTATGATTGTTTTCAGAATGAATCTATGGGCCAACACCCTCAACTCTTAAACAGCGCATGTTATTTTATGATACCGTATTTCTTCAAATTTGATTTTATATAAGGCCAATGCAAGATAATATGTATTGCGACAACAACCATGAATGTCAGTGCAACCCATTCATGGATTGTAATAAAAAAATGCCTAAGAGAAACTAAAAAACTTCCTCTTGCTTGATATCCTCTGGGCAATACAAACCAATTTAGCAAGCCAGTACTACATAAAACAATAAAGAGAATAAAGGATATTAGGTTGACTATCCAAAGCTTTGTAGACCTTCTATTAGACATACACTACCCTTTAATTACGTTGCTTAAGATTTTTATTCTTAATAACTTCAAAGTTTATTTTTTTTATCAATCTGTTTTTAAGGAAAACCAATGGGATGTTTTCAAACAAATCTAGACCAGCATCAACATCAGCGGTACTTAGATTAACACACCGACTACCGTAGCCAAAGCAGCGC
>JABMQM010000632.1 GCA_013203195.1 Desulfobacteraceae bacterium
GACAAGCGCAGTAGATGGGACTTTTTACGACGCATCAAGCTTAACAGCAGGAGGGGCGCGCATGAAAACCTTTAAAATTGTTCGAATACTGATTTTGCCGGCACTGATGATTATTTCTGCATGTGCACACCATCAAAAGATCCCGGCCGAAATGCCAAAGACCCTCTACTCGGCTGACAGCGGCGGTGATGAGATCCTGAATCGATATGCACCCCTCTTTGTGGCACATGGCTACTCCGCTGCTTACAACCGTATCGGGCGGCCCGCGGCCAGATACGACAAACAGGGAAACGAACAGATTTATATCGACAGCGAAAATCCGGTCATCTATTATTTAAAGCAAAATTTTACCACTAAAAAAGGCTCTTATACTAACCTGATATACCGGGTCCACTTTTCTAAAATTCCTTTCAGTCTGATTCCGTTTAATTTAACCGCCGGAAGCAACGTGGGTCTGATAGTGGTTATCACCCTGGATTCACAGGCAAAACCAGTTCTGGTGACCACCGTTAATACCTGTGGATGCTACAAGGCCATCGTTCCGACGTCCTTTCTGCCCGGCGATGCTTTGCCGCTGAACTGGCCGAAAAAGCCGATCATGGTCTACGGCGAAAAATTGCCTTGGCAATTAGAGTATCCAAGCAGAGGGTATCCAAAAGCGTTGGTCCATATACGGCCCGGCGTTCACAGAGTAATGGATCTGGAGATTGCAGCGGAAGCTGATCTTAAGAATCTTCAGCACTTCACCATCATAAAAGCCCCTCTGAAACCCGCCCGGGAACTGGAACGCATTCCTCTGGGAAACACCTTCACCAGTTTTTACTATGAAAAGGGGCCGCTCAAAGGCCATGTCAAGGGATCCGTCAAGTTTTTGGAATCAATCTTTCTGAGCCTGCCAAGCCTGGATCTCTTTGTCGGGGCCGATAAGGTCTACGGCGATCGGAAGGAAACCGGCAATCCCTTTTACACCAGCCTGAAACCCTGGAACCGCAATGATTCCGACATGGGCAATTTTGCCCGCTTCCTCGAATTTTGGGGCTGGCGCCTGTGATGGATATTTACTAACCATTCGAACATATTTATCCGCCTTAAGTGGATACTTTATATCCACAATCTTTTATCTTCTCTGCTCAAAAATAATTGGACTGAAAAAAAATGCCGCTAAATACATTGTTTTTTCAAGATTTTGCATTATATTTTGATTGTAAGCCTGCTGTTGGCACACAGTTTGCTATTATAAAAATTGAGTAGCAAGCCGCGCGGGCTTATTAATAATTTTTTAAATCAATTATCATTTCCAATGTGAAAGGAGAATAAATATGTATAACAATTTTACCAAAAAAATAATTGCAGTTCTGGCAGTTGCAGCTTTTGTGGGATTCGGATCCTACGCCTTTGCCGAGCGGGGCGAGGGGTACGGTCAACGTGGCTATGATCATCACGGATACGGTATGGACTACGGCCACCACGGATCCGGCATGGGCTACGGCCATCGAGGATACAGAGACGATTCCCGCTCAGACAGGGACTATGAGGGTGACCTGACCCGGGATGAAATCCGACAACTCGAAGAAGCACATGAAGCTTTTTATAAAAACACTAAAGAACTCAGAGATAACATTTATGATAAAGAAGTGGATTTGAGTAGAGAGCTGGCCGGGGAAAATCCGGACAAACAGAAGGCTGCCAAACTGCAAAAGGAGATTTCCGAACTAAGAAGCAATTTAGATCAAAAACGGCTTGACCATCAAATCGAGACCCGTAAGATTGCCCCCAACGCCGGACGAGGCTGGATGAGGGGTTACGGTGCTCGCGGTGGAGAATCCTGCTGGCGTTAGCCGGTGTCCCATCATTTCCTCCTAATAGGGGCGGCCTTTCGGGGCTGCCCCTCTGAACCTCTGGCCCCTTATTCTCATGTTCTTCACCTGTTATCCAAAATCTCCCTTATTTTTTGCGACATATTTTCTATACCAAAGGGCTTTTGGATAAAACCGTCGCAGCCCCGTTCCAATATTTCGGCAGCCTGACCATGGATGCTATATCCACTTGAAAGCAGGATTTTTAGATCCGGATTGACCTTTTTCAATTTGTCATAAGTCTCACCACCGTCCATTTCCGGCATAATCATGTCAAGGATGACCATATCAATATGGTCCTTATTTTCTTGGCAAATCTTGATTGCATCCGTTCCATTTCTGGCGATTAAAGCCCTGTATCCAAGTATCGCCAGTAGTTCCTTACCCACATCGATTATAATCTCCTCATCATCAACTAAAAGAACAGTCTCCGACCCTTTTAGTATTTTTTGTTCCTTTGCCTTCTCTTTGATGACTTCTCCTTTGGAAGCCGGCAGATAAATGTCAAACACCGCCCCTTCACCCTTTACACTCTTGACATCTATGAAACCACCATGATTCTTGATGATGCCATAAACAGAGGAGAGTCCTAAGCCAGTGCCTCTGCTCATTTCCTTGGTTGTAAAAAACGGATCAAATATCCTCTTCCGGGTTGCAGCATCCATACCAACGCCTGTATCGGCAACCGAAATTTTTACATAATTACCTGGCTTGACTTCCAAGGGCTCGGTGCAATTTTCATCAATGGTGACATTTTCTGTTTGAACATATAAAATTCCACCTCCGGGCATTGACTGCCAGGCATTGATATAAAGATTCAACAGAACCTGTTCTATCTGCCCCTGATCGACAACTGCAGGCCAAAGATTATTTTCATACTTTTCACGAATAGTGATCTCTTTCTTAGTCCGTCCAAACATACGATTCTGTTTTTTAACAATTTCGTTTAGATCTGCCGGTTTGACTTCATATTTTCCGCCTCTTGCAAAGCCCAGAAGCTGCTTGGTAAGATCCGATGCACTTTTAACATATTCTTCTATTCCTTTGAGATGTTCAAAATAGGGTTGGGATGAATCCGTATCCGCCGTCATTAAAGAAGCGCGTCCCTGGATTCCCATCAGCAGGTTGTTAAAGTCGTGTGCAATCCCTCCGGCTAAAGTTCCGATGGCCTCCATCTTCTGCGATTGCCGGACGTGGACTTCAAGTTTCCTGCTCTCTTCCTCGGCCTGCTTCTTCGAGGTTAAATCAATAACGTTTCCCATGCAGGCACTGTGCCCATTGAAGTCGATTGTTGTAGCAAAAAGGCCGAACCATACTGGTTCGCCATTCTTTTGTATGGCGCGAAACTCGTAGTGTGTTATGGCATCAGCTCCGTTGGACCTGGCCAGCTCTCTCTCTTTAACCATATTACGATCTTCATGATGTACAAAATCCCAAAGGTTCTTATCCGTCATTTCCCCAAGTGAATAGCTCAGCATCTGTGCCAGACAATCATTTACATATACAATTTTTCCATATAGATGGATGAATATTCCGGTTAAGGACTGATCGGTTAAGGCACGATATCGCTCTTCTGATTGCCTGAGGTTATCTATCAGTTGATCTCTTTCTTTAACCGTTTCTTCATAATCAGCTATCAAATCTTTGCTGGTGATTCTTAAAATCCATCTAAGCATTTGTTTTAGAAAACCGGGCCCTTTCTTCCATGTCATACGGAGAGAGCAATGTTCGCCACCAGTAACGACACATTCGATTTCCTCACATTTCACATCCACGGCACCTGTCATTTTGGCTATGCCTATATAGATCCCCATATTCCAGTTACAGATATCTTTGGTAACCCGAAAACCGGGATAATAATGGAGTTCGAACACGGCTGAATTATTTGTCAATTCAGAAAGCTTTACCTGTTTCGTTCTGTTAAAACGAGCATTGATCTTTGCCGGCTGTTTACAAATAAATTTGGTGCTGACTATTCTGCTTAAAAAAAGTATGGTTTTGGAAAACTGTTCGATGATGGCATCCTCACCTGCTTTAACCAGGGCATTAGAACCGCCGACAACCTTTTTAGCATTGGCAAAAAAAGCCAGAGAGAATTCATTTGAAACCCAATATGCGGAATCATTCAAGTGGTGTTCATGGACTCTTGTCAGGTTTGCGGGGTTTTCTTTATCTGCAACAAGATAGCTGTTATTATCAACTAAACCATCGAGTGTCTGCCCCACGCCCTCATCGCCATAGTGCTTTGTCAAGTAGCCCAATAACCCACGAAAATTGGAACAATTTACATCCTTGTCCATCAACATTATTATTGCCTGCAGTTAACTAACTAACAATATGAGAACAAACTGGATCCCCTTAGACTAGTACAGCAAATAATGTGCCAATTAATTTAGTGTATAGCTGTCCAACAGAAAAAACTGTATGTGATTGCTTTTATTAAGTTAAAAACTGATGGCAGTTGTAAGCCAGAGGAAAAAACAGCTATGGCTAATATTAAAGTGCCTTCTGTGTCAGAATTTTGACATGAATGCAGCAGACTGTGGCATTTCCCTGTTCAGGTCGAACATTAAGAATTTCTGGGGTAAAATGAGATGTTGACATAAAATCACCCCTTCCTGTAACCTTTCCCATATAAAAACAATTAGAAAGATGCAATTAGGGAGATGCCAAGATGACCAAAACCGATACTGCGGTCCCCCCCAATTTTATCAGTCATATAATTGAGGAAGACATAAAATCAAACAAGCACGGCGGGAAGGTCGCGACCCGTTTTCCGCCGGAACCCAACGGCTATCTGCATATTGGGCATGCCAAGTCCATCTGCCTGAACTTCGGTCTGGCCATCGAATACAACGGCACCTGCAACCTGCGGTTCGATGATACCAACCCTGCCAAGGAAGAGGTTGAGTATGTGGAATCGATAAAAGAAGACGTGCGCTGGCTGGGGTTCGACTGGGACGACCGGCTGTTTTACGCCTCCGACTACTTTGATCAGCTCTGCGATTACGCCGTGCAGCTCATCAAAGACCACAAGGCCTATGTCTGCAGTTTAAGCGCCGACGAAATCAGAGAGTACCGGGGCACTCTGACGGAAGCCGGCCGGGACAGCCCTTACCGCACGCGTTCGGTTGAGGAAAATTTGGATCTGTTCCAGCGTATGCAAGCCGGCGAATTCGCAGACGGCTCCCATGTCCTGCGCGCCAAAATTGATATGGCGGCACCTAATATGGTCATGCGGGATCCGACACTGTTTCGGATTCGCAAAGTACCTCATCACCGCACGGGTGACAAGTGGTGTATCTACCCCATGTACGATTTTACCCACGGCCTTTCGGATTCCATCGAAAACATTACCCATTCGCTCTGCACCCTGGAATTTGAGAATAACCGTGAACTGTACGACTGGGTGCTGAACACACTCAACGTCGATTGTCATCCACAGCAGATCGAATTCGCACGCCTGAATCTCAGTTACACTGTGTTGAGCAAGCGCAGGCTTATACAATTGGTGGATGAGGGGCATGTCAGCGGCTGGGACGACCCCAGGATGCCGACTCTCAGCGGTTTGCGGCGGCGGGGTTATACGCCGGAAGCCATCCGCGGCTTCTGCGAACGCATCGGCGTGGCACGAAGAAACAGCGTCGTCGACATGGCGCTTTTAGAATACATAATCCGCGAAGATCTGAACAAGCGGGCAGCGCGGGTGATGGCTGTCCTGCACCCGCTGAGGGTAGTGATTGTTAACTATCTTGAAGAACAAACGGAAGAACTGGAAGCAATCAACAAGCGCGAGGATCCGGCCATGGGATCCCGCAGCCTTCCGTTTTCACGGGTAC
>JABMQM010000633.1 GCA_013203195.1 Desulfobacteraceae bacterium
ACAGAGGGCTACGGACACTACCCAAAAAATATATTATAATCTTAGTGTCTTGGTGCCTTCGTGGCAATTTGTCCGGTTAGCAACAATGTTAATTGTCCTTTAAGATTTTTTTGTTTTCTTCAGGGCAATTTTTTTGTGAAAATCGGAGGCTATTATTGTGGTCACCGAGATACAGGTTGCCAGATGCTCGATAATATTTTTAAAAGTGGCCGAAAGCTGATTGTGCTCATTCTGGAAAAGTTCAGGGTCTATCTCGCTTATCTCGAGGTCCTCCGATCCTAAAACCATGGCTGAAAACGGTTCTTGCCCCATATCAAGGAAGGACACATTACCGAAGAAATCTCTTTTTTCAAGGGTCGCCAGCGGCACATAACCATGTTTAGTCTTGCGGACAATGCAGGCTTCGCCTTCTTTAATCATGAACAGTTTTTCATTGCTTTCACCCTGTTTCATAACCGGTTTTTTGCCTTTGACAAACTCTTCTATCGAGATACTTTTTAATCGGATGTCAACGGCAATGTCCGTAACCTGCTTTAACCTTTTGTCAAGACTGATGACAAATGTTTTGAAATCTGAAGACATCTTCGCATAATCAATGTTAAGACGCTGCGAATCGAGCACCCCCAGTTGAACATTGCCCACGGCCTTAATCGTTGCACTACGAACACTGCCTGATGCTAAAAATGAAGCAATGCTGCCGACAAAGGCACCTTCGCCGATTCTGAGTATTGTAAAAGGCCCTTCGGGAGTCTCTTTATAAATATCACCGGTCCCTTCCAGAATGACCCAAAACCAACTGCCGTGCTTACCCTCGACAGTGATTGTGCTGCCATCGTAGACCACTTCCTCATCGACCACATACATGTAGTCCACCAGCGGCCCTCTGATTATTGGCAGGGTCGGCTCTTTTGCGGAAGGGTCTTTTGTTTTTTTGTCATAAGTAACCGGCCCCAGTATTTCGATATGGCCGTCATCCAGCAAACTTAAACCGTCCAACATAATTTCCATGCGACTTTTTTTGATCACATTTTTCTTTTCGACGTTTTCTTCACTGAAGTCAAATTCGCCATCAAGCCATCCAAAAAGAGCGTTTACGGCATCGAGACCGGTGGCAGATCCGGTTGAAGCGTCTACCGGATTGCCGTTAACAATATAAATCAAACCCGGTTGCTGGGCGTATTTGCTCTTTATGCGTAGAACACCGGTGCTGGCGTTTGAGCCAAGGAGTTGTATAATCTCCCCCAGGTTTAAAAATTTAAGACTGCCGGATAGAACGGAAATACTCATGGATGTTTCTTGCTACCCTATTTGCATTTCTTTTTGGAGTGATTTAAGCGTTAACTTCATGCATTCCTTTAAGGTCGCACCGACCCCCTGCCCTGTAAATGCACTGGCAGGAAAAGAAGGCACTTTCAGCTGTCGATTTAAATCCCTTTCCATCTGTTCGATGGACATTAGGGGAAATCCCTGTTCGGCGAGGTCTCTTTTGTTGTGCTGTATAACAAGTGGTATTTTAAAAAGGCTAATGCCGTACTCTTTTAAATTTTGTTGGAGATCTTTTAACGAGATCATATTTTTTTCCCGCCTGACTTCCAGGGAATCAGCTACAAAAATGACTCCGTCGACGCCTCGCAAAACCAGTTTGCGCGTGGAACTGTATTGAACTTGACCGGGAACGGTATACAACTGGATCTTGACTTCACAGCCTTTTATTTTTCCAAGCCCTATTGGAAGAAAATCAAAAAAAAGGGTGCGATCACCCTCTGTGTTGACCGACACCATCTCGCCTTCAACCTGTTTTTTGTAAGCTTTGAAAATGTATTCAAGATTAGTAGTTTTACCGCATCGGCCGGGTCCGTAATATACTATCTTACACTCGATTTCCCGTTTTTTGATATTAAATATAGCCATACATTTCAGCCTCAAGTGAAGTTGCCCGCCCTTAAGAGCGCGCCTTTCCGGTCCAAGTAGATGATATTATGATCCAAATAAAATACAAAATTAAGGGGACATATTAAATAAATTTTTCAAATTTATCAAGATCTTTCATTAAATACAAAACACTCTGGTTATGACGCCATCAAGTACCGACAACCTTGAGGTCTATGCTGTAATCTCCTCGTCTGGGACCGGATTCAATATGAGTCTTGGTGTCAACGATACCGCTACCACCGAACATGGCGATAGAAGAATAAAATTGAATGTTATGCAATGTCTCCCCGACGCTGAATAGTTCGATTAAATCTGTATCAGTGTGCGTAATCAGCAGGCTGATTACATTGCCGGACTGGAAACTGACATCCAGTTCCACTATATCTCCCTTTCGGGGACCGCTATCGAGGGTAATGCCGATGGAATTGATATCAAGAACCTCATCGTCGTGATCCTCATCTTCCTCTATCTCGAGCACTGCGATTTCAGCTTCCTCTACTTCAGGCATTTCGATTGTCGGCTCCGGGGTTGCTGCCGGCGTTTCTGCTGGAAGAAGCTTTTTTTCGACCCCCTCTTTTTTCATAAGGCTTTCCAGAAAAAAACGAAGTTTGTTCAATTCTCCGGGCACAAATAAATCGCTGGAAAGCCATTGTTCATACTGATCAACGGCAGCATCCACTGAAGTATTTGCCATATGGCAGCGGATAATATTTTTAGCAGCGACTACCCGAACTGAATCTTTCGCCAACAATTCTTTAAATTCTAATAATGCTCTCTCATGCTGGCCGAATTTTGCCAGGGCAATTGCTCCGTCAAGGGCGACAGCGTCCTGATTCTTGTCTTCCGCAACAGTGAATAATTTTTTGATAAGATCCTGAACCTTGGCAGAGACTTCAGGCTTATCTGCCGCTGCTTCAACTTTGTGCATATCTTTTTCCAAAAGATTAATTTTTTTTGATATTCCATCTATAAGATTCGTTCTGCTTTTAAGCTGCTCGTTATCCTCAATCATCTCCACAGCCTTCTTATATTTTCCCATGGCCTCACTGAGTAATCCCATGGAATGATAAAGCCCGGCTTCTTTTAATAATGCTTTAATATTTTCAACGATGTTCATATGCAACCTCACAGCTCACCGGCGCAAGGCACCGCCTTTTCACATAAGAGATTATTTGTTGAAAACTCTAAAAATCTTGCAAAAATACTATACTGGTTTTATACTTTATGTCAATAACCAGAAAAAACGTTGTTTACATATTTCTATTGACAGCAGTCGATTTTATGTTATTGGAAATCTCTTTTTATAATTCGCTTGATTTAATATTAATTAGTGCCCATTCATAAATTTTGAACACTAAACAGTTTCCCATTCATAAACAAGGAGAATGTTATGGACAAGAAAGTAACCGTTGTCGGAGCCGGAAATGTCGGGGCTACAGTGGCCCAGCGGCTGGCTGAAAAAGAGTTATGCGATGTAGTGTTGATTGATGTTATTGAAGGAGTTCCTCAGGGTAAAGCCTTGGATCTTGCCGAAGCCGCGCCCATCGAAAAGCATGATGCCCATCTGACAGGCACCAACGGATACGAAGCATCACAAGGATCCGATATTGTCATTATTACGGCTGGAATCGCCAGAAAACCCGGTATGAGTCGTGACGATTTGGTCAGCACCAACGCCGGAATCGTGAAAGATGTGACCCAAAAAGTGGCGGAACGATCGCCTGATACAATAATTATAGTCGTCAGCAATCCGCTGGATGCCATGTGTCATGTTGCATATGAGGCTTGCGGCTTTCCTAAAAACAGGGTTATCGGCATGGCTGGAGTACTCGATTCCGCGCGTTTCAGAACATTTATTGCCATGGAGCTTGATGTTTCCGTCGAGAATACAACGGCGTTTGTTCTTGGCGGACATGGAGATACCATGGTGCCGCTGCCTCGTTATTCAACGGTAGCAGGCATACCTATTACGGAATTGATGTCGAAAGAACGCATTGATGCCCTGGTAGCAAGAACGGCGACCGGTGGAGCTGAGATCGTCGGACTTTTAAAAACAGGGAGTGCCTATTATGCCCCGGCCTCGGCGGCCGTGGAAATGGCAGAATCTATACTGAAGGACAAAAAGAAGATATTGCCCTGCGCCGTATATCTTGAAGGAGAATATGGGATCAACGGTCTTTTTGTGGGCGTCCCCGTAAAACTGGGGAAAAATGGTGTGGAGCAGATCATCGAAATTACACTTACCGGTGAGGAGCAGGCGGCTCTTCAAAAATCGGCCGATGCCGTAAGGGAGCTAAAAGAGCTGTTGAAAAAGTTATCCTAATCAGAAATACGGGTTTGGACATTTTCAGCAGCTTTGCGATTCATTCCGGGCACAGCGCTCAGTTCTTCGAGTGTTGCTGCCCGGATTTTTTTGATGCTTCCGAACTGTTTTAAAAGCGCCTTTTTTCTTTTTTGGCCTATTCCGGGAACCGTATCAAGTGCAGAGCGCATGAATGTCATGGAACGACGCCGGCGATGAAATGTAATTGCAAAACGGTGGGCTTCATCACGGATTCTTTGCAGGAAAAGCAAAAGGTCCCCTTCCCTGCCCATATTAATGGAATTAACCCGGCCTGGTTTGTAAATTTTATCTTGAGTTTCGCCTTTTTCTTCATCTTTTTTAGCGATACTCAAAATTTGAAAATTTCCATCCAAC
>JABMQM010000634.1 GCA_013203195.1 Desulfobacteraceae bacterium
ATAATGAAAGCCCTTCTTTGCTCAACGAATGCTGAGAAGGGCTTTATCTTTTTGAGGCTCCCGGACGTCACGCAGTAAAGGAAAAACAAAAAGCATACCGTAAAAAATCATAAGGGGTTAAGGCACGTTCTGCACGAACGTCCCCAAAAATTGCCTTTCCCGCAAGCGAAATCCTCTTCGGTGTGGATTGCAGGGCTGATGTGGCCGAACTCCAAGCTTTTTTCGAAGGTGATGAATGAAAAGAATCTGCCCGCCAACCAGACGGACTTCCTGCTTTATACCTCGGCTACCGGTGATGTAACAGCAGAGGTCTTTTTGAAGGATGAAACGGTCTGGCTTACCCAGAAAAGCATGGCATCTTTGTTCGGCGTCAAAGTTCCAGCCATCAATAAACATTTAAAAAACATATTTTGTTCCGGTGAATTGGATGAGGGTTCAGTTATTTCCATTTTGGAAACAACTGCCGCGGACGGTAAAAAATACAAGACAAAATTTTACAATCTCGATGCCATTGTCTCGGTCGGCTACCGGGTCAACTCCTACCAGGCAACCCAATTCCGCATATGGGCCACCAGAACCCTGAAAGAGTACATCATCAAAGGTTTTGTGCTGGACGATGAACGGCTCAAACAGGGAACCGGATTTTTGGCAAGGATTACTTTGATGAACTGCTGGAACGTATCCGGGAAATCCGAGCCAGTGAGCGGCGCTTTTACCAGAAGGTCACCGATATATATGCTCTCGCCGCTGACTACGACAAAAACGCTCCGATAACAAAAGATTTTTTCGCCAATGTACAGAATAAATTGCATTGGGCGATTACCGGCAAAACCGCCGCCAAGGTCATTTATGATTCCGCTGACGCGACAAAAATCTATATGGGGCTAACGAACTGGAAGCACGCGCCGAACGGCAAAATCTTAAAATCCGATGTCTCGGTTGCCAAAAATTACCTGAGTTAAGCCCACATAAAGGAACTGAACCAGATCGTCTCGGCCTTCCTTGATCTGGCGGAGAACCGGACGCAGCGTCAAATTCTGATGAAGATGGCGGACTGGGTTCAGTTTCTGCACAACTTTCTTGACCTGTCCAACCATCCCATTCTCCAGGACAAGGGCAAGGTAACCGCTCTGGAGGCCCGGCTCAAAGCCGAACAGGAACATGAAGTTTACCGCGTTACCCAGGACAAAAATTATATTTCCAACTTTGATAGAGAAGTAAAGCGTATTACCGGAAAAAAAGATGACGACTAAAAGAAGAATAGCAATCTTTAAGGAGCCAATTTGGCACCTTAAAAAGGGGGCTCATTCAAAATACCCTCCAATGGCTTTCACTGAGCAAGGTGTCGCAATTATAAAGTGAATTTTACCAAACAAATCTAAAGGTTAAGACAGCAACTTATAATCTGAGGGGCGTCCCGCAAATCCCATGATTTTAATGCTGAATAATCGGATTAAAATTAGGCAGGTATAGCAACAACAACCTGATTTTTTATGATAATCAGCACCAATCACTGATCAAGGCTTGACCCTGACGACTTCATTTTGTTTGCGATCAATTAGGGTATGACAGATCAGCTAATCGGTAAAGGCTTACAAAGATGAGCTTCTTCCATTGCCACTCGTCCACATCCGCCACAGGAATATTTCATGGCTGCAAGTTTATCCTTGCAAATATGCTTGGGATCGACCTCGGGCGTTCCGCAAAAACTGCACTTTGCCTTGTCGCCACAAGGGTTGCACAAATGTCCGGGTTCGTCGGCTGCCGCACCACAATTTTTACATGTATAGGCCATTGTTCTTCTCCTTGCGCTATTATTCCAAAACGATAATGTTTAAAAATATGGCTAAAAACAAAAAAGTCAAGGACACTTTTTGTCATGAAGTGCTACGTATAGAGGGGAGGGGGGGGAAATCGGTTACACGGTAAAGGAGAAAAAAATGCGGTAAAAACAACAAGAGAAAGAGCGCAATAAACGACCCCGCGGCAACCCACGGGGTAACAAAAAATGATATTTTATATCTTAACGCAGCA
>JABMQM010000635.1 GCA_013203195.1 Desulfobacteraceae bacterium
CGTCTGCAATGGCTTCGCAATGTATTTTGATCGGATAGAAGTTGCGGCTTCGGATGGTGGCGATCAGGCTGGATCTACCGTTTCCAACAGCCGATTCGATTTTTTCTTTACTATATGTGATGGAGTAAACCAGACGAAAAACATCATCCGTGAGGCGGTTAACATCGCTTCCTCGCTTTATTGGATTTAAGACCGCCTTTTCTTCAATGGTCATATTTCCAGATTTGATGTCACGATAAATAAAAAATTTTTCTACCAATGTGCACCTTCCTAAAAAAACAAATCTATAAGACGTTGCCTTACCCTCATTTTGGAGAATAAGAATTAAAGCAGTAGGTTATACTGGCTTTACATTGACTGCTTGTGGTCCCCGGGAGGTTGTTTTAAGGTCAAACGAGACCAGGTCTTGCTTTTGCAGACCGAAATGGCCATGATCGGCAACACCGGAAGAATGAAAGAAGATCTCTACGTTTTCATCGGTTTCGATAAATCAGTAACCTTTCTTTTCGCTAAACCATTTAATCCTGCCTTCAGCCATTGGCAAGAACCTCCTAAAAGCAAGGAAGTGATAAGAATTTCCTTTTTGAGCTCGGAATAAGAGGAAGTTTAAAGTTGTGTGCCGCAACAGGAAGCATCCCAATATGTAGTATGGCCGGATATCAAGCAGCAACTATACTGCGACAACCGAAGACATTGATATAGATACCGGATACCGGTCGTATTGTCAAGAAGGTTGATTGGAACTACAAAGCTTGAAAGCAAGCCGGTTGAAGATGTCTGCCTTCAAAAAATTAATGCCTCAAAATTAGATTGATTCGGAAACCTTATCTTTTATTGACTAGACTTGGTCTCCGGTGTACCTTCAGGCAAGAAAGCATTGTTGCGATTGGTTAGCGAAATAAGTTTCAATATTCAGCATGGCTTGCATTCTCTTTAATTAAACCTTTGAACCATTAATTATCAAATCAACAATCATCGTACCAGGAGCCCATCTTCTCATCAGGAGGTCAAAAGTCAGGAGCGGATGCTGAAAGATCGACAATATGAAGATGGGGTATGTTAGATGCACGAGATAGTTTCAAAAAGAATTATAAAGATGTTCGTGATCTTGATACTTAGCTGTCTATTAGTAGTCTTCTTTTTTAGAACTCGTGATAACTGTTCGGCAACCGACAACGTTAAAAAAATTCAAGATCTGACAAAGCGGCTTTCTGCAACTACAGAGCCAAAAAAGATTGTGCTTATAAACGCCCCTGGCGTAAATATTCGAAAAGGGCCGAATTTAAAAAGTGATATCATAGGTACAGTAATAAAAAAGGGTGCCATCGTTGAAGTAATTGACCGCAATGGTACTTGGTATAAAATAAGAATAGGCGGAATTGAGGGATGGGCATATAGAGGTTACTTAACCCTGCGTGAATCCATTGATGAGCCTAAACAAAAACAATTGTCAAAGATTGAAACAATTAAAGTCATTGGTGATGATAGATGGTTCGTTGCCTATAATAACGGTGTGGTTAAGGATAAAAGAACGGGGCTTGAATGGTATGCCGGGCATGACAGGGATACAAACTGGCATGAGGCCCAGAGGTGGGTTGAAAATTTAAACGTTGCCGGCGGTGGGTGGAGGATGCCTACAATAAAAGAACTGAAAACTCTCTACCAAGAGGGAACTGGGACACACAATATACCTCCGTTATTGAAGACCACCGGATGGTGGGTATGGTCGGCGGAAACTGAAGGTTCGTTGGCTTTGTCCTTCTATATATACGCTGGCTTCGAGGGATTGTACTCCCGAGAAGACTCCGTCAGCTCTCGGGGTCTTGCAGTACGTTTGCGACCTAAAGCCATTGATGAGCCCAACCAAAATCAGTTATCCAATGTTGAAACAACTAAAGTCATTGGTAAGGACAGATGGTTCGTTGACCATAATAACGGAGTCGTTTACGACAAGGAAACAGGTCTTGAATGGTATGCCGGGCCCGATATAGATACTACCTGGTATAAAGCTGAATCTTGGGCAAAAAATCTTACCGTTGACGGCGGCGGTTGGCGGATGCCTACTAAAAAGGAGCTTAAATCCCTTTATAATAAAGGGGCAGGGCAACGCAACATGACACCTTTATTGAAAACCACAGGATGGTGGGTATGGTCTGGTGAAACAACAGATTCGTCATCGGCTTGGGGCTTCTACTTCATTCACGGCAGCGAGTTCTTGTACTCCCGAGACTCCCACTACTACGGCGAACGGGGTTTTGCAGTTCGTTTGCGAAGATAATGATGGATCATTGGATTATTTGAATAAGGGTAATCATTCTTACCCTTCTTTCCGTTCGCCCCTGGGGCTGGTCAATTCCAGGGTTTTTTTTGCTAAAGTTTTTAGTTTTTGTGCCGATATGCATAATGAAAAACGGCCGCAAATGCTTTTCATAAATATTATGTCACCTAAAATTTGTAATTACCGAAAAAATATATACTTCTTTTTAAAATTTTTCATGCAGTTTTTAGGTGTCACCACCAAGCTATAGATTTCATAGATAAAAAGTGTCCCAATAAAACAGATAAAACAGAAAAGGAGAATTGAAAGATGAGAAAAAAGAATTTGTTGGTAATTTTAGGTTGTATTGTTTTGGCAATGGTATGGTGTACGGCTTCGTTTGCAGCCGAAAAAGTGGGATATATCAACCTTCAGCGTCTGGTCAATGAATCCAAGATGGGCAAAGATGCCAAGGCCGACATCCTGAAAATGCGTGAAACAAAACAGGCGGTTCTTAACAAAAAACTGGCTGATATTAACAAGCTGAGAGACTTTATTAATCAAAAGGGCGACAAACTGGTTGCCGGTGATAGGCGCGATAAAGTCGAACTGCTTCAAAAAATGTACAAGGATTATCAGCGGCTGGTGGCCGATGCTAAGGAAGATATTACCCGTGAAGACCGGCAACTTGTTGCCATCATACTGGAAAAAGCTAACGATATCTTGAAAAA
>JABMQM010000636.1 GCA_013203195.1 Desulfobacteraceae bacterium
AACAGCGGGACAAGCGGGCGAAAACCCTTGTGCGGCCTTGCTCATCAAAAAAATCCCTCATTTATGAATTGGAAACTGCGTAGTACTCAAATCTATTTATGGATGGAAACTAATTAACTTAATGGTTGGCGTGCAAACAATCACATGAAACTGACAAGTAAAATGTTTCGGAAAAAACAAATATTATCGATCGGTTTAATTTTAGCCCTGGGAGTGTTAGCTGTTTTTTCTTTCAAGCAGCCCGGTCCTGTTCAGGCACAGCTGGAATCATCCCGGGACCGATCCATCAATGGTCGTGTTATTTCTAAATATGGTCCGGTAGAAAATGCCAGAGTCAGGGTGGCCGGAACAGAAACGCATGCTCTCACCGACAGAGAGGGAAAATTTGAGCTCCCAACCGGACAATTCACAGGAGAAAAGTTGTGGGTCACGGCCGGCAAAGAAGGCTGGTTCAATAACGCCCAGGCCGCCTATCCTTCCGGCTCTACAAACGATATCTTTTTATACCCGATTTATCTGAATGATCAGACTGACTATCGCTTTATTTCACCGAAAACTTGCTCCGGCTGCCATGTCAAATTAACGCGTTATTGGGATAAGTCCAAAATGGCCCATACAACATCAAATCCCAAGGTGCTGGATATGTATTATGGGACAGATGCACTTAAGCGCAAAAATGCCGCTCCGGGCTACCGGCTGGACAATCCGGGCAGCAGCGGTAATTGCGCCGTTTGCCACGCACCGTCGGCGGCGGTCTCCAGCCCCCGGGTTAAAGATCTGCAAACAGCGCTCTGGTCTGCCCGCACAGAATGGGACGGCATCAGCTGTGATTTTTGCCACAAAATCAGAAAAGTGGTTACAGATAAGACCAGACCGAGCGGTAAAACTCCGATTCTGGAAAGGCAGACTCCCGCCAAAGGGTCGTCGATTTTGGTCTTCGGTCCTTATGATGATGTGGCGGTTCCTCCCATGGCCGCATCATATAGCCCTGTTTTGGATCAGGGGCTGTTCTGTTCCGCCTGCCATAGTCATTCCATAAAGTTGGTGGATAGCAAGACTTGGGACCCCGGCAAAGTGTACACGGCTGCAGAATGGAAGGGATTCGGGTTGCAAGACAACACCTATCTTCCCATTCAGAGCACTTATCAGGAGTGGAAACAATGGCAGGATCAATTGGCGCCGGACGACGCCAACAAAGGCAAAAAATGCCAGGATTGCCATATGAGCTGGCGCAAAGAGATGCTGCCGTACGATAATTATGTTATAGACGGACAGGCCAGGGATATGTGGGGTACCTACCGGTCACCCAAAAACATCCGTCCCCATCATTTTGACGGTGGTACCGAGATTCAGCTTAAAACCGCGCTGTCAATGGAAATAGAAGGGAAGGTAACCGGTAACCGGTTGAACGTCGATGTTTTTATCACTAACACCAATGGCGGCCATTGGGTGCCCACCGGAGAAACCATGCGCAGTGTGATGTTATTGCTAAAAGCTGTGGATTCAAACGAAAAACCCTTAAAAATGATAAAAGGAAGTGTGCTCCCCAAATGGGCCGGCACAGGCAAGCTTGAAAAGGGCAATTATGCAGGTCGTCCGGGAGCGATGTTTGCCAGAGTCCTTGCGGATGACAACGGCAATCTGAATGTGCCGTTTTGGCGCGCCACAACAATCGCCTCGGATACGCGTGTTAGACCAAAAACAACCGTTACCCTTAAATATGTGTTTGCCCTGGATGATCCCGAAGATGAACCGACTGCCGAGGCCAGGCTCATTTATCGGCCGGTTATTAAAACATTGGCAAAAAAGAAGAATTGGGTTGCCGAAGATATATTAATCACCAGCAGCATGTGGTAACCTAAACTTCTCATTAGAAGTTCAGCTTGGGTTATTTCAAATGGAGGAGAAAATTGAAACGATACTTTATAACCATAACCTTATTAATCGCTTTATTGGCCTTGTGTCTTCCGGGCCCGGCGATGGCGGGGGGAATTTCGGGGACAGTAAAAGTGAAGGGCTTGCGTTCTCCGGCGAACATCCTTGTATACTTGACAAAAGCACCTCCGGCCTTTGTGGATCTTTCTAAGACTAAGTTTGTCATGGACCAGCAAAACCTGACCTTTATCCCCCATATTTTGCCCATTCCGGTCGGTGCAACGATCCAATTTCCCAATAATGACAAGGTAGACCATAATGTGTTTTCACTGTCCCGAACAAGGCCGTTCAATTTGGGCAGCTATGAGCCGGGGGAGGTTAAAACGGTACTTTTCGACAAACCCGGTATCGTGGAGGTTCGATGCGACGTACACGCTGAAATGGCGGCCTACATTATGGTGATGAAAAATCCATATTTTGCCGTAACGGATGCCAAGGGCAGGTTTGAAATACCGGATGCAAATTACCTGAAAGAGTATGGTTTCAGCGGTTTAACGGATATTCCTCCTGGAAAATACTTTGTCAAAACAAGGCACGAAAAGTTAAAAACAATAAAACAGGCCGTGGTTGTTCCGAACGCTGGGACGATTTCAATTCAACTGGAACTTTCCCGGGGCACCCCGGGCGTATTGTATAAATAAATTATGACTAACGACATTACCATATGGATGGCATTTGCTGCCGGGATTTTATCGTTTTTATCTCCATGTGTTCTCCCCCTGGTCCCCGGATACATTTCGTTTATATCCGGCGTTTCTCTGCAGGAGATAAAAGAAAGTCATACCGACTCTGCGCTGTCGCACAAAAAAAAGCTCTCGGTGGTTCTCAACGCCATATTTTTTATCGCTGGATTTTCCGGAGTGTTTATTCTGCTGGGCGCCTCGGCAACCTGGATAGGGGCCTTGCTGTCGGCAAAAATTACTTTTCTAACGAAAATAGCGGGGCTGGTAATCATTATTTTCGGGCTCTTTAAACTCGGCTTAATTCGTCCCCTTGTTTTCTTTAAAGAAGCAAGATTCAATGTGGGGGATAATAAGCTGGGACTTATATGGGCATTTCTTGTAGGGGCTGCATTTGCCTTTGGCTGGACCCCGTGCATCGGTCCTATTTTGGGCGGTATATTAGCTTACGCCGGCACCCTGGAAGATGTTAACCAGGGCATTCTGCTATTGTCGGCGTACTCTCTGGGACTGGGAATCCCTTTCCTGTTAACGGCCTTGGGTGTGAATCAGTTTTTAAGATTTTTTGACAGGATAAAAAAACATCTGGGGCTTTTTGAAAAAATTACCGGCATCATTATGGTAATTCTGGGCCTGATGATTTTTACCAATACACTTGTTTTAATTCCCGGCTATCTAACGTTTTTAAATAAATTTGCTTTGTAAAATGTGATGAAAAAGAAAATATGGATCATAACGCTTTCGCTTTTTTCTGCAGCCCTGCTAGCTTACATGATTATTTCATACGATAAGCCTGAAAGCACTTTATTAACAGAGGAAAACACGGACAGTCCGGAAATAGACCGTTTATTGCGCGACATGGGAGTTACCAAAGTACCTCACTTAGCTCCGCCGGTTGATTTCAACCTTTTGGACTTAACCGGCAAGAGAGTTATTCTCTCTGATTTCAAAGGTAAAATAGTATTTTTGAATTTCTGGACGACATGGTGCTCTCCCTGTCGTGAGGAAATGCCTTCAATGCAGAAATTATATATACGCTTTAAAGATAAAGATTTTGCCATGTTGGCGGTCAGTTTGAAAGAGCCTGCCTCCGCGGTGAAAAAATTTTTCAAAGATTATAGCTTAACGTTCACAGCCCTTTTGGATTCAGACGGAGAGCTAATGACTTCATACGGGGTAAGAGCCATTCCGGCTACTTATATTATAGACAGGGATGGAACAATCATCGGCAAAGCTTTTGGGCCCCGAAAATGGGATGGTCAAAAAGCGATCGCCATATTCGAACATTTAATAAATAACACTGTACGCAATGAAAATATTGACGAACATAAGCAGAGCAAAAGCATATCTTTTAATTCTGTTAAGCCTGGTACCGGCACTGGCAATCCCGCTGTTAATCCGGCATTTGCCTGTTGAAACCCGCACCCATAATATTGCCTTTAAGGCTGAAAAATATGGTTATTCCCCGTCTAAAATCGTAGTTAATAAAGGGGATAAAATTATTTTAAAGCCGACCTCCCTGGATGTAACCCATGGTTTTCTTTTGGACGGTTACTCCCTGGAATTTGTCATCAAGCAACAGGGGATCAACTATCTCAAGTATCTTTGGGAAGATGATGACGGCAAGCTGAATGCCGACTGGGACAAAGTATCTGAAATAGAGTTTGTGGCCGACAAGTCAGGCAAGTTCACCTACCGCTGTACCCAGATCTGTGGAAATCTCCACCCCTTTATGACCGGGGAATTGATTGTCAGACCCAATTCTCCTTATCATTTTGCGATTTCGCTATCCGTTTGGATTGTACTCAGCGGATTACTGCTGTTTCAGGCAAATCCCGGGGAGCGGTCCGCCGTCTTTAGTAGAATCAATCTTTTTGAGGTGCTGCCGGGGCTGAAATGGTTGGTCAACCGCCGCAGTTTTCAATTTCTTGTTCTGCTGCCGGGCGTGGTCATTTTTTACCTTTTTATACTCAGCAGTCTGTGGGGCAGCCCGGTGGGCAACCGCAACATCGCGATCATCATTGTCTGGATCCTGTGGTGGTTTGCCCTGAAAGCCATTTTCGTTCCGCTGGGAGGCAGGCTCTGGTGTATGATGTGTCCCCTGCCGGCGCCCGCTGAATGGCTCAGTCGCAGAAGCCTTACCGCTGTTCATTATATCAAAAAGCCCTTTAAAGGTCTGCATCATCGGTTTAGCGGTCTGCAAAGGGACTGGCCCAAGATGATGCAGAATATGTGGCTTCAGAATTTCATTTTCCTGGCGATGATTTCATTCGGCATCATTCTGATCACCCGGCCGGTAGCTACGGCGGGCATGTTTCTGCTCATTCTGGTAACGACCCTTGTTCTGTCCCTGGTGTATCGTAATAGAATCTTTTGCCTGTACTTATGCCCGGTCGGTGGATTTCTGGGAAATTACTCCATGGCATCGATGACCGAGATCCGGGCTATAGACCCTGAAGTTTGCAGAAAACATAAAGATAAATGCTGCTATACGGGGGGATCCGGTGGCTGGGCATGCCCCTGGAAGCAGTATATCGGGAAAATGAGCCGCAACAATTACTGCGGATTCTGCATGGAATGCCTTAAAAGTTGCCCCAAAGACAATATCGCTATTTTCTTAAGACCTTTCGGGTCGGATCGGGTGCTTAAAGGCTATGATGAGATGTTCAACGTGATCATCATGCTGGTGGTGGCGATTGCATTCAGTATTACCATGCTGGGCCCCTGGGGTTTTGTTAAGGCGGCCGCCAACGTTACCGAAAGCAGACAGTTACTACCATACCTTATATATCTTGCCGCCATCTGGGGTTCAGCCCTGGTGGTAGTCCCGGGTTTGTTTACCCTGACGGCCAGAGGCGCCAACCGTTTGGCCGGAAAACCGGCAAGTGACCGCGACATGACGCTGCGGCTTGCTTACATGCTGATTCCGGTGGGAATCTTTGCCTGGATAGCTTTCAGCCTGCCGTCGGTGCTGATTAACTACAATTACATCTTTTCGGTATTGTCTGATCCCTTGGGACTGGGCTGGGATATTTTCGGGACGGCTGATTATCCTTTTAACCCTTTTCACCCCGAGTGGATCCCCATGATCCAGGGGATCGTTTTGCTGACGGGGCTGTACTTTGGCCTGAGCCGAGGATTTCTGGCGCTGAAAACAATTATACCCAATTCCGTTGCCAGGGGCAAGGCCATGCTCCTCCCCTCCCTGTTTGTTCTTGGTATGGTAAATATATTATTGAAGCTTTATATGGGCTAATCAACTGCTCTTTTAGCTCGGATTTCTCAATAATTGTCATTTAAAAGTTCACGGAATTTTGTTTGCAAACTCAAAAAATATCAGAATTTATGTAACCGCACATTATAGACAGACTGTATAATGAAAATAATTCTTGACAAATGTGTAGCAAAATAATGTTTTATTAATACGTTAAGCAAATATTTTAATGAAAGGAGAAAATAATGAGTAAAACCGAAGAAAACTTAAAGGCGGCCTTTGCCGGGGAATCACAAGCAAGAAACAAGTACACCTATTTCGCTGGAGTTGCCAAAAAAGAAGGATATCATTACATTGCAAAATTCTTTGAAGAGACGGCTGAAAACGAAAAGCAACATGCCAAAGATCATCTAAGAATGCTGAAGGGCATTGGCGACACCATAGCAAATCTGAAGGAAGCGATCGGTGGCGAACACTACGAAACAACGGATATGTATCCTACATTTGCCAAAGAGGCCCGGGAAGAAGGAAACTCGGAAGCTGCCATTTCGTTCCAGCAGATCGGTAAAATAGAAGCACATCACCAAGAGCGCTATAAGAAGCTGTTGGAAATGGTTGAATCCGGAACGGTGTTTAAAAGAGAACAACCCATAAAGTGGAAATGCGGAGTATGTGGATATCTGGTTGAGAGTACTGAACCACCACCGAAATGCCCTGGTTGTAAGCATCCCAAGGAATATTACGAACCAGCGAATATGGATTTATAGAGAAGTGCAAGGCTCAGTATCGTCGCTTATCTGTAAAACTATCAACGCTGTACAAAAAGATAGGTGCAACTAGACGAACTCCCGGATTACCGGACTTATCCTGTCTGTGCATCCAACAAAACATATTGTAAAAAACTAAAACCTTAAAAGAGGAGGTAAACACATGAAAATCAACATCGAAAAAAACCTTGTTGAATTTACACCTGAAAATTCCGATGAGACCATAAAACTTCAATCTTTATGGAGGATGATGGTTGATTGTGCCAGATTCAACAGAAAGCTGGTACCTATTGGAGAGTATATCCCACAGCAGAGTGAATTTGCTAGATTTGTTATTGAAGGTGAAAAGGGTGGCGGAATTGACGAGTATCCTGAAGTCTTTGTTGACGAGGATTGCCAATGCATTTGCTATACATGCAATAAATATGTAAAGTTAGCAAAAGGTGGGAGAATTCCCCCTTGCTGTGGAAAACTTATGGAAACAATGGATTAAAACAATACTGATATTTTCATTCTGGAGGATGTTTATAGAGTATCTCCGTATATCGATCAAAGAGGCAGGGTCAGTAATGGCCTTGCCTCTAACCTTAAAATTTCTTTCTCCCGTATACACAACAAACCCGCCTTGTGCTCTGGTGACTTTTATTATAAGATTGGAAAAACTGAGGTTATGATTTGGATTCCCAATTTTCTATTTTTGGGAATGCATGATTGAAAGTTATCTTGCATTGGAGCCATCACTCAAATTGAATAACCGGTAAGGAAATAAACCATGCCGAGGACAATTTGTATCGTATTAATCGTATTACTGGCAATACCTTGTGTGTCCAGTGCCGGAACAATTGATGTTATAATTAAAGGAATTGACGATGGCGTTAAAACCAATAACCAGCAGGATTATAATGAAGCGGTTATGAATGCCAAACTCCAGGCAATTGAGCGAGCAGGCGTTGAAATACAATCCATTACCCAAGTTGCAAATTTTCGAACCAAATTTGACATGGTGGAGGGTGAAGCCAAGGCCGTTCTTCTTCCGGGCTTTCAGATAATGGACATTGGATATTTAAAAAATGGAACGTATCAAGTTGTATTGATAGGAAAAGCAAAAGCAGTTTCAGAAGAGACACCCACACGGTTTGGAAATAAAAAGGAAGATCTAAACCGAACAGCAGATTTTGACGGTCGATTTGTAGCATATAACAACGGCGTAGTTTTAGATACAAAGACCTATCTTGAATGGTATTGCGAATCTGACAGAGGTACAAGCTGGTATCAGGCCAAAAGATGGGTTGGGAGTCTGAAGGTTGTCGGCGGTGGATGGGGAATGCCTTCAATAAGAGAATTGAAAACTCTTTATAAAACGGAGAAATACAAGATGACACCTTTGCAGAAAAACACTTTTGGAGAGAGAGTGTGGTCTTCCAATATAAAGGATTTCTCAACGGCTTTGTTTTTCGATTTCGAAATGGGCCACGAGTTCATTTATGACAAAAGCATAACTCTTATACGGTGCCGGGCTTTAGCGGTGCGACCCCGAAAACAATAACGGATTATTTCGTCGCTTAACGGTTTGACTATTTTTTACCATGTAGTTCAGAAAACTTAAAACAGACTGAAAAAATAGCACTCAGTAAGCCCTTGACCTGTACCAAGGTACAGGTCTTATATTGTCATTGGAGTGATGCAGAATGAGCAACAAACGCCGTATAGAAGTTCAACCTTTAGGGAGGCGAAGGCATGAAATTTGATAAAATTTCTCCGGCACATCTTATTCAAAGCATTGGAAAGTCCACGCAATTTTTGGCATTTAACAAAAAAACCATCCTGCTTGCAA
>JABMQM010000637.1 GCA_013203195.1 Desulfobacteraceae bacterium
GTTAACCAACCAAACCAATGGAACCAATTTAACCAATAAAACTGAATCATTAAGGTTTATAATACATCCCCTTCTTTGTGTCTTCGTGGCTGAACTGTTACAAATCTTGAAGCTATTTTATAACTTGACATTCTGTTTTAGACTTATGAAATTAGCTTGGTTTCAACGGCACTTTTTGATGATCTCGTATTTTTTATGAAAACATTTGACCTGGCCAATTCGCCTTTTACCGGAACCAATCTGATTGAGGCCAGTGCGGGTACCGGCAAGACATATACCATCGCCGCCCTGTATTTAAGGCTGATAATAGAAGAACAGCTTTCACCGCACCAAATTCTGGTAGTAACCTTTACCAGAGCGGCAACTGCGGAAATTAAAGACCGCGTCCGCAGTAAACTTCTACAGCTAAAGTCGGCATTTTCAACTGGGTCCGGTACCGATATCTTCATCGACACACTTGTAAAGAAGCACGATAACCCGGCTCTGGCCATGGGATTGATTCAAGATGCGCTTTTTGATTTTGACAAAGCCGCCATCTTTACAATCCACGGTTTTTGCCAGCGGGTTCTGCATGAGAACGCCTTTGAAACCCGAAGTTTATTTGATACCGAACTTGTTACAGATCCTTTGGTTTTGACACAAGAAATTGCAGATGATTTCTGGCGAAAAAATTTGTACACTATGCCGCCGGAATTTATAAGCTACACCCTTAAAAAGATATCAGGACCGGATTTTTTTTTAAAGCTCCTGTCTCAAAAAAAAACGCCTGAAATTAAGATTATCCCGCATATCGAGCAGCCTGTTTTAAAAAGCCTGCCTGCTTTTAGGAAAATTTACAAAAAACTGAAAAACCTTTGGCCGGTTTCGCGAACCGCGGTGATACAGTTGTTAAAGTCTCCGGCCTTGAGCGGAACGATTTACGGCAGTCTCACAACAGAGTCAAAACAGGTCGGCGTTTCCAAAAGAGATCTGAAAATTATTGACCTGGTGGAAGCCATGGACAGGTTGGTTGATAACAATCTTGCAGGTTTCCCCCTGTTTAATAAATTTGAGAACTATACCGCTGCAAAAATAAGAAAAGCTACCCGCAAAAAAGAGTCTCCGCCTTCCCACGAAATATTCGATATATGTGAAGCACTTTATCAAAAAGGCCTTGCCCTTGAATCCGAAATGGAAAGGTACCTTCTATTTCTTAAAAGCGAATGTTTCAAATTTGCCGAAACAGAACTGGCGGCAAAAAAGAAAGTTGCGAACATCCAATTTTTTGACGATCTTTTGTTAATGGTAACAAAAGCCCTTGAAAGTAAAGGCGGAAATATACTTGCCGGCACTATACGGGATAAATACAAGGCAGCTCTTGTGGATGAGTTCCAGGATACGGATGCGGTCCAATATGCTGTTTTTTCAAAGCTATTTTCCTCAAAAGAGAGCATCCTGTTTATGATCGGTGACCCCAAGCAGTCCATATACAGTTTCAGAGGTGCTGATATTTTTTCGTACATGCAGGCGGCACGCCGTGCGGATTTTAAATATACGCTGACTGAAAACTGGCGTTCATCGCCGGGCTTGATAAGAGCAATCAACACTGTTTTTTCCAATGTTAAGACACCCTTTATCTTTGATGAAATCCCGTTTGAGGAAGGCATTTCTGTTGGAATAAACGATACCGGCATGGAGCAGGCACCCTTAAAGTTATGGTATCTGGAATTTGAAAAAGCAAAATCCACGAGCAAAGCTGCGGCGGTTCAACTGATAGCGGCGGCGGTTGCCGGTGAAATTTCCCGTCTTATTTTCAACGATGTGCAGGCAGAGGCTGATTCCGAGATAGATTGCATCACGCCCGGAGATATTGCCGTGCTGGTTCGAACAAACCGGCAGGCACAAATTATCAAAGCACACCTTTCATCCAGGCAGATTCCCTCCGTTCTTTTCAGCGCCGGCAACATTTTTCATTCACATGAAGCCCGGGAGATGGAAAGAATTCTGTCGAGCATTTCCGAGCCCGCCAATGAACGCTTATTTCGGGCGGCCCTTGCGACCGATATGATGGGAGTTGCGGGCCAAGAATTAGACATGCAGTCCCAAGAAC
>JABMQM010000638.1 GCA_013203195.1 Desulfobacteraceae bacterium
AAACTAAAGCAAAAGGTTCTTGGGGTCAGTGGTAAAATGGACCAGTATCAGGAAGCGATTACGTTTGCCGAAGCAGGAGAATCGGATCATGCCCGGGAAGTATTGCAAATGCAACCCGAATCCAAAGAGACTGAAAAACTTTTAGTCGTTGGGCAGGAGGGTACTTTCTCGCGAGAGATGATCGATTATGCTCTGGATATGGCCAAACGAATGTCCTATGAGATCGTGGCGTTAAATACTGCGCCGTTTTCCTGCGATACGTTTAAATTGTTTTCCTCATCTCGCGATCAGCTTTGCACGGATTTTCAAGAGCTTGCAACCAAGAACGCCGATATTTTTCAAAAAGAGGCTGCCCGGGAAGGAATCTCCTTTTCCCATATGATCAAGTTCAGTGAAATTGATGAAGCCATTGAATCCGTTTGCAAAGAGTTGGGTCAGGTCGCTTTTGTGGTTGCGGAATCGCAAGAACAACAGGCTGACAGCCGCATAAAACAAGGTGAGAGATTGCAGCAAAAACTCTTTGTTTATTCAGTAATATAACATTTTGGGCAAGTATTTTTAAACAGAAAGTCCGGTTGCTTTTTTTAAGCTTTAGAAAAAGCAGATCGGACTTTTAGTTTTTTATTTTGGGGGACCAATCGGTTTTACATCTTGCCAAAAAGCAACTTTTATGTACTATATACCCTTTTCAAAAGCAAAGGACTTAATTAAAGACATCATAAGTTATAGCGTACCATGGTGTAATATTTTGGACAAAACGCCCCATATCTAATCAAAAAGTTGGGTTCAAAGGTTCAACGTTCAAAGGTTCAGGGGTTAACGCAGAACTCTGAACGCAGAACCCTGAACCTCACAACCCAGACCGGCCTGGCGTCCAATTTATGTGCAATCCCATGGTATCTAAAGGTCTACGGCTATTTATATAAGTTGCATAATAAGGAGGATGGCATGGACGCACATTTCTTTTTTGGTCTGGCGTTAGTCGGTTTCATTTTTTTTCTCTGCTTTTGGTTCAGAAATGAAGGTAAGGGCAAATGAAAACCGTCGAGTCATCGTCGGGTTAGAAATCAGTGGGGGGGAGTGCATATTGTATGTTGTTGATTTTGAGCGCATTTTGGACGGGATGAGCGCCAAGCAACTTGATCCAGAGGAGAAAGGGGTATTATAGATGACACCTGAGATGATTTTGACCATGATCGTACTGGTTTTTGCGATTGTTCTTTTTATTTTTGAGTGGGTAAGGGTCGATGTTGTCGGTATTATCATGATGGTTATGCTGCCGTTGATTGGACTTGTATCGCCCAAAGAAGCCTTTGTCGGCCTGAGCAGTAACGCCGTTTGCTCCATCATTGCCGTCATTATCATCGGCGCCGGGCTGGATAAGACCGGGGTGATGAACAAAGTGGCCGGGCCCATCATCAAACTGGCCGGCAACAGTGAAAAGAAAGTGATTACACTGATATCCGGCACTGTTGGAATAATCTCCAGTATGATGCAGAATATCGGGGCGGCGGCACTGTTTCTGCCCGCGGCCCAACGTATCGCCAAGAGAATGGGGCTTCCCATATCACGCATCCTGATGCCCATGGGATTTTGCGCCATCATCGGCGGCACCATCACTTTGGTGGGAGCCAGCCCCACCATTTTGTTGAACGATCTGATGATATTGGGCGGTGAAAAACTGGAACCCTTCGGGCTCTTTACCCAGACGCCCATCGGCATCTGTTTACTTGCATCGGCGATTATATACTTTCTCATTTTCGGCAAATTGGTCCTGCCGGCGGCGGAAGGCGCAGACGACGAAGGCGTCACCGCCATGTTGATGGACGAGTATGAAGGGCTTGAACATACTTTTGAACTGCACGTTCCCGACAGTTTTCAAAATCCAAGAAGCCTGGAGGACTTGGCCGTCAGATTAAAATTTTTGGTGACCGTGGTCGCCGTCAATTTTGCCGAAAAAAAACAGAAAAACTTTACGCCGCGCAGTACCGATATGATTTCAGCCGGCGATGACATTGCCGTGATCGGCAAAGACAGAAAGGTTCGCAAACTGGCCGAGGAATACGGCTGGGAGATCAAAGACGGCCTGGACGAGTTTGCCGAAGGCCTTTCCATGACCAATGCCGGCATGGCGGAAACGGTTGTTTCGCCTCGATCGGAATTGATCGGCAAAACCATGAGTGAAGTCAATTTTAAGGAACACTACGAAGTAAACCCTGTCGCCCTGTATACCGGCAACAAGGTTTTTTACAGCGGCCTTACCCATATCCGGCTGAGAATGGGCGATACCCTGCTGCTGCACGGACCCTGGGAAAAATTTCATATTCTAAGGAACAAACCGCAGCCGCGGGCACTCTCTTTTGCCACGGCCCTGGAAGGCGAAATTATGCGTCCCGAAAAAGCAAAACTGGCCATTGCGTGGCTGGCGGTGGCCCTGCTGCAGATTTTAGTCTTCAAGACCCAGCTTTCGGTGGCGTTGATGTCGGGGGCTCTGGGGATGATCATCACCGGGGTGCTTTCCGTGGATGAAGCATATATCGCCGTGGATTGGATGACCGTTTTTCTGCTGGCCGGACTGATTCCCCTGGGCATGGCCTTTGAGAAAACCGGAACGGCGGCCTTTATTGCCAAGTTTGTTTTAGGATTAATAGGTCAGCCTTCACCCATTGTGCTTTTGGCTGCCATCGGCATTATGACCTCCTTTTTCACCCTGGTGGTTTCCAATGTGGGCGCCACGGTCCTGCTGGTTCCTCTGTGCATGAACATGGCGGTCATGGCCGGCGGAGATCCCCGGATGGCTGCCCTGGTCGTGGGATTGTCGGCCTCCAATACGTTTGTTTTGCCGACCCACCAGGTCAACGCCTTGATCATGCGGCCGGGCGGCTATCGTACGGTGGATTATGCCAAGGCAGGTGCTGTTATGACGGTGCTCTTTTTGGCCGTGGAACTGACCATTCTCTATTTCTTTTACGGTATTCAATAAATATGTTATGCTGATATTCATAAAATATGCCAAAGGATTGTAAAAAATCAAAACCGCTGATGTCGTTATGAAACATCCGCCACAGGAAGCCAGGCAGTATGAAAATCAGTATCAGAAAAAAAGTCATTCTATCATTTGCGATATTTATCGGCATCAGCGCCATCATATGGTTTCGAAGCTATCACAGCCAGTACGTTCTCCATCAAAAACTCCAGATCATAGAAAGAAAAAACAGTCTATTTAACACTATCCTGGAAGCCCGCCGCTACGAAAAAAACTTTTTTTTGTCTCTGGACAAAAAAATATTGATCAAGCACTCAATTATATTCATGAAGCCGAGGATATTTTAAGTAATATTACGTCTGAATACGACAAGTATACACTGGCTAAAAATCTCCCCGAGCGGCTGATCGAACTGCAAGCATATAAAAAATCGCTCTTAGAGCTATTGGAGTTGCAAAATAGCGGCACTTTATTGATCCCCCGGGAAACCATCGCCTTTATTCAGCAGCAAGGCCACAAAATAACCACCGAACTGGAAAAAATCGTTAAAAAAGAGGGCCAGTTCACTCAAGATCTGGCAGGAAAATCAAAAACAATTCATTTAATTGCCCTGGTACCCGTTTTTATTCTATCCATACTG
>JABMQM010000639.1 GCA_013203195.1 Desulfobacteraceae bacterium
CCACCCGACCCGGTAGGAATTCCTTGGGATCTTATGCAGGCGGCAGACATCAGTTTCTCCACATCTGCACACCGGCATTCGGGGCATGGTGGAGACGATTCACCGGCAGACAGCAGGAGCGCTTCAAAGCAGTGACAACAGCCTTTACACTGATATTCGTAAATCGGCATTAGTTCCTCCGTAAAAAAATAATATAATATATCCTTTTCTAGTCAAGTCAAGGATTATGAAGATTCCAATATGACCGTATGTGGATCCATTTTAATAGCGCAGCTGAAATTGTCGATCGCCCTCTCCAGCATATTCCTTCGCAAAATATTGCTCAAAGCAGGGCCCCGAAATTACTTAGTAAAAAAAGAATAAAAGCATCCATCCAGTCTCATGTAGAAATTATTGACGCTTTAAAGGCCAGAGAGCCGGATGCCGCACACGATGCAATGCTCAGGCATCTTGTTGAAATTGAAAAAAATTGACCAATTAAGACCTCTTCCGCCCTGCCCTGCATGAAGTTCCCGGACCGGGGTAGCCTTTGCAAATCCAGGGTCTTGCCGGATAAATCTTACAAACGGCACCTTCTTGGTTATATTTCAGAAATGGGCAAGGGGTAACGCCAGGCTCCGGGTGCTCTATTTCACCGGAATGCCCATTGACGATGAAACCGTATTTTTCAAGAAAAATATCGATGTCCATTCTCAGACAATCAGCAGCATCACGGTAATCTAATTCCGACCAGGGAATCCCGATTTCTTTGCAGCATCTGCCGCATCTTTGACAGTCAAAGTTCATTGGCCCTACCACTTTCAATTCTCTCCACCGCAGATCAATTAATCCATTAAATCTTCAGCTTAGCTGAAGCTCCAAGCTTGGCTATGCGGGTAGCATGGTGTATTTAGGGTTATCTCGCCCGCTTCAGGCTTCGCTCTACGAGCTACGACCCGACAAGTCGCTTGAGCCCGCAGAGTTCGCAGAGATTTGTTTTTTTCCTTTCCGCTGTGAGGGCGAAAGAAAAAATCAATCAGCTCTGGGAGTAAGTTTTGACAGCCAATACCTTGCCAAGCATAGCGGTTTTCATTGCCGGTTCTTAATCCCGCCAGATATAGCGGGGCGCCTCAGCAGCAAATGAAAAATGATAATTATCTTTCTCTGTGTACTCTGTGAGCTCTGCGAGAGATCAAAATACATAAATGGCTTAATCTTTTTCCTGCAAGCCTATTTCTGCGGCGACTTCCCGCATGCCCATAATCGTATCCGTAATCAATTCGGCAAGCTCCATGCCCAGCAGATTACAACCTTTTTCAATAATGGAGCGGTCGACACCGGCGGCGAATCTTTTATCCTTCCATTTCTTTTTTACGGATTTGGCTTTAAGATCCATAACGCTTTTAGACGGACGAACCAGGGCTGTTGTAGCCACCAGACCGGTCAATTCGTCGACGGCATAAAGGACTTTTTCAAGTTCTGACCGGGGTTCAACATCGCTGCAGATCCCCCATCCGTGACTGATCGCCGCCCGGATATACTCTTGGGGCCAGTGATTTTCCTTGAGAATTTCCTCGGTTTTGCGGCAGTGTTCTTCGGGAAACTGTTCATAATCAAGGTCATGAATCAGTCCGATAATGCCCCATTTATCTTCATCTTCTCCCCGTTTGCGGGCCGCATAGCGCATCACCCCTTCCACTGCCAGGGCATGTTTGATGAGGCTGTCGTTTTGATTGTGTTGGGTCAGAAGGCTGTAAGCTTGCGGCCGTGTGGGTATATTTGAATTCATTTTTCAATAATCTCGGACTCCAGTTTATGCGCCAAATCGAGCGCCGCCTTGATGGCGTCATTAATTTTAAACAGCTGCAATTTGAATGTTTTCATGGATGCCGGTGTCGCCATGATCTTTTCTTCACTGCTGAAAAGGTCTTGAAGATATTTTGCTTTTTCCGCCAATTCATATAAGCCTTCGGCAAAGATATCGATTTCTGCGGCCCACTTTTGACGTTCGTTTTCCGGAAAAACAACCGGTTTGTAGCCCATACCTTCCACCAAAGCCTCTATGTCATAGTCTGATGGATTTGCTATTATCTCGTACATATTAAACTCCTTTTAGATTATTTTACAGAGTAACCTGTCACAGGATTACACTCTACACACTTCACAACAGAAAATCCATAAAATTTATGCCATTAATCTGAAAAAAATCCTTTTCCTTGAACCTGATAATTTGTATGTTCGGTTAACCTGCAATTTTTATAATAAACCAGGATTAACCCTAGTTGAACACCCAGAGGGTACCCGGTTCAACGGGGCAAACGGCTAAAGACTAAAAATCCGGTCAATCCTGTAGAGCTGTCTAATATAAAATAACCTCTGTGGTCTCTGTGAGCTCTGTGAGAGATATACAAGACCCTTTTAGGGGTAGTTAATTCAATAGGGATAAAACGCGCTATGCGAGAGATTATCGATCTGACCAAAGACCTGATGCGATTCCAAACCGTACCTTCAAAACCCCAGGAGATCAAACGATGTGCGGCATTTATTGAAAATTATTTGCGCACCTGCGGGGTCGTATATAATCGTTTTGATTACGAAAACACCCCCTCCATTCTGGTCCTTCCGCAAAACGGTTTTGCACCGGTGCTTTTGATGAGTCACATTGATGTGGTCGATGCGCCGGCAGAACTTTTCCAACCATTGGAAAAAGATCATAAAATTTACGGCCGCGGAAGCCTTGATGACAAATATGCTGTGGCCCTGTCGCTGGTTTTGTTAAAAAATCACCTGCAGCGGCTTCGGAAGCAAGGCCGCAGCCGGAATGATTTACCCTTCGGCGTTTTGATTACCGCAGATGAAGAAAGCGGCGGTTTCAAAGGCGCCAAAAAGGTGTTAGGTGAAATTAAAACAGACTTTTGTATCGTTCTTGACGGCGGCAGTGTTGAAAAAATTGTTGTTAAAGAAAAGGGGATTGCCTTCGTCAAACTCACGTCACGGGGAAAGGCGGCTCCCGGTGACAGGCCTTGGCTTGGAGAGAACGCCATGGAAAAGCTGATTGACGATTTTGTAAAGCTGCGAGCATATTTCGTCAAATCGGCACCTGCGCACCAGGACAGGGCCGTGGTTATTAAGAGAGTTTATAGCGGAGATTTACACGCTCAAATTCCTGAATACGCAGAGGCATCGGTCGAAATTCGGTATACAGGCAAAGACGATATGGAGCGGCTTTTAGACACGATGCAAAAAGAGTTGCACAGTCAGATCGTTGTCGAGGCTGTCGAGCCGCTTTTTTCGGGCGGTGAATCGTCACATTTAAAGTTGCTGTCCGGCATTTCAGCAAAAACCAGAGTTGGATTTGAAGACGGCGCCAATGACTCTCGATTTTTAGCACAATTCAGCATTAATGGGATCGTCTGGGGGGCGGACGGCGACGGCAGCCGGCATACTTTAAACGAGCACGTTAACATTGAGAGCGTTTATGAACTTTATCGGATGCTTGATGAATTCATGATGGTTTTGTAAAAAAAAGAAATTTTTACTTTTTACGAAACCATCATGAATTGGAAACTACTTTGTGCTCAAATGGCGGGCGTTCAAAGGTTCAGAGTTCCCCGTTCAGCCTGCGACGAGCTCAGCCGAGTCGGGTTGCTTTTTATTTGTTAACCGTTACTAACTACCCCTGAACCCGTGATCAGTAATCAGTAAAAAGTGAAAAGTTATCAGTATCCAGCATCCAGTAACCAGCATCCAGTATCCATCAACCAGTAACCAGAAACAAATAACCATAATCCAGTAACCAGAAACCAAAAACAATAAACCA
>JABMQM010000640.1 GCA_013203195.1 Desulfobacteraceae bacterium
GCGAGCTCAAAGAAGTGGTATCAAACATCGCCGGGGGCCAAATGAATGCCTACGTGGTCGGTGAAAACCTGATGATCAACGCTGCCGCCGAAAGCCTTATGGTGGCCCAGGTCAAATCCCTGGCCATTCTGCTTTTCGTGATCTTTTTAATAATGTCGGCCATGTTTACCTCCTTCAAAGGCGGGATCATCGCCCTCATTCCCAACCTGATCCCCATCATTATGATGTTCGGCCTTATGGGGCTTTTGGAGATTCCTTTGAATCCGGGCACCGCCATGGTGGCGGTCATCGCCATCGGCATCGCCATTGACGGGACCATCCACCTTTTTTCCCGCTATATCGAACTGTGCCGGCGAACCTCCGATTACGAAGAAGCGGTGAACATCACGGTTCAGGAAGAGGCCACGCCCATGGTCGCCACCAGTCTGGCCCTGGCATTGGGGTTCGGCGTCCTCATCAAGTCCAATTTTACCGTAATTGCACAGTTCGGCGCTTTGTCCGCCGCCACCATGCTTTTTTCAATCTTCGCCAACCTTTTAATCACCCCGATCATCATGTTAAGAATCCGTTTGGTTGGTCTCCACCAGATTCTGGCCTTGTCCATGCATAAAGAGATCCTTGAAAAAAGCCCGCTCTTTGAGGGCATGTCCAACTACCAGATGCGCAAGGCCATCCTGATCTCGGAATCGCAAGAGTTCGAGGAAGGGGAACTGCTGGTGGAGCAGGGAACGGTGGGACGGAAAATGTACCTTATCTTGTCCGGTCAAGTCGATGTCGTGCGTCGAAGCGAGAACAAATCCAAAAGCGTTGCGGTCCTGAAAGCGGGAGAGGTTTTCGGGGAGATCGGATACATAAGAGAGGCCCACCGAACCGCTGACGTTCGGGCCTTGACCCGGGTGGAGGTCCTGCGGTTCGATTACAAAAAACTCAAAAAAGACCTTAAGTTTTTTCCTCACATCGTCGCCACTCTCAACTTTAATATCAGCTGCATTCTCGGCGAGCGATTGGCCGACGTGATGGACGTGATGGACGGGATGGGACCTCAACCGCAAAAAGAGAAACCCGATGTTGCTGAGCCGTCCGGAGATAAAAAGCCCCTCGATTAACCGCAATAAAAAAAAATCTTCATGAAATATTTTTGCTAAAATACTATAATCGGCATTTCCATGGAAAAATCCATTTACGGACGGTAACTATCTCAGTAGATGAAAGTACCAGTAAATAATCCTCTGGCCGAAGAAAACATAGGTAACGGCGCCGATGGCCAGAAACGGGCCGAAGGGAACGGCAAATTTCATATTTTTACCTTTGGCCAGCATGACCGTCAGGCCTACCAGGCTCCCCACGGCAGATGAAACGAAAATTGTGAAAAGCACGCCTTTCCAGCCGACAATGGTTCCGATCATTGCCAAAAGCTTGATATCGCCGCCCCCCATACCTTCCTTGCGAGTCAGCAGATGATAAACCCAGGCCACAACCAGAAGGCTTCCGCCTCCGATAAGCAAGCCCAGGGCAGACTCTTTAAGCGTCACCTCCGGCAGAGCCAGAGAAGCTATGAGGCCTATTGGAATTCCGGGGATTGAGATCACATTCGGTATGATCTTGTGGTCAATATCGATAAAGGTTATGACTAAAAGTACGGCGATGAATACGAAATATATAAGGCCTTCAAGGGTTAAACCAAAGGAAAGAAAGACGCTGGCGGCAGCGAGCCCGGCCAGCGTTTCAACCAGGGGATAGCGTAAGGATATCGGTGCACTGCAGTGACGGCAGCTGCCTTTCAGCCACAGATAACTTAAGACAGGAAGATTATCGTAATATTTTATCATGCTACCACAGCTGGGACAGACTGAACGCGGGGGGTCGGCAATAGATTTTTCAAGTGGAAGCCGGTAAATGCAAACGTTCATAAAACTTCCGATGCACATACCGAATAAAAAAATGTAAATTATAATGAATATATTAGACATGGTTATTTTTACCCCGATTGAGTCATGCTCAATTGGTGGTTACGTGTTGCGCGTTTTAAGTTGTGGTGTCCATGAGAACATTTCATTTTCTAAATCAAAAAAAAAAATATCGCAAGTACTGATAATCACTGGGGTCATCACGTTTTAGGTTTTAAGTGAATAAAAGCAGCTTGAATTTTTGTCTCGATAAGGGTAGTATTCCCAC
>JABMQM010000641.1 GCA_013203195.1 Desulfobacteraceae bacterium
GAGTTCACACGGTTTAAAATCTGATTTTCCATTGAGCGGTCTTTCAGCGAAAACTCCCCGACCCTCAAATATTTAGTATGCAAAATTCAGGCGATAATTTGAGATGTCGGCCCGATTTTCTTGCAAGGTGTCAGGAGGTCAGTCGGTAGCAGGCAGAATCGAGTTAGACGATTACTTTTTAGGCTTGACGATAGGACTGGCAACATTTTCGCTTTCTACCGGATCACTTTCAAGACCGTCTTTGTCCAGGGCAATGATCTTGTACCGGTAGTTGGTTTCCGGTTTCAGGTCAACATCTTTGAAAACGTTTTGATCAGCAGTAAGTTTCTCCAAATTAGACCAGTATCCATTGTTTCGGCTGCGGGAGAGAATATACGTTTTTATATCGTTCTGCGGATTTTTGTCCCATTTTATCTGAATATAATCCGCCCCTTTGGTCGACATAAGCCCTTGGACAGGGGTCGGTCTTGGTTTGGTGGTTGCCTTGACGGCCTTGGTGGGTTTTCCGTCCGCACCAAAAAGATTGTAACTGACGATTGCATAAAAGTAGTCCTGCCCGTCTTTCAAAGGGTCGAAACCTCTGCCTTTGTCCAGGAAACTGCTGGATTTATGTCCTTTTACCTTGGTAATCATTTTGAGGTTTTCAGTGCTGGTTCCCCGATAAATGGCGTAACCGCCGACATCCGGATCCTCGATGGGTGTCCAGAAAATTTTGACGGATTTTACCAGGCCGCTTTGGGTAATAACATCCTGAGGAAACGGCGGCAGATCCTTGGTCTGGGCCTGAATGGTATTTGAAGGACCGCTTTCGCCTTTAGCATCATAAGATGTCAGTTGATATTGATAGCTTTGTCCGTCCTCAAGATCTTTTTTGTCTGTCAAACCGGGTTTTGCAGGGGCTCTGATTTGGGCCACCTTGAGCCAGTCCTTTTGGCCCTGCCGGCGATACAGGTAATGCCCTGCAATGTTTTCCTGGGGTTCCCAGGCAACGTTTATTTTCCTTAAAAGGTTGTCCTGCTCAACCTTTAAAACAGGGCGGTCAATCGTTTTCACGGTTACCGGATCCGACATCGGGCTTTCCCGCTTTTTGTCGTCCAAACTTGCAACCGCATAAAAATAAGTCTCACCGTCCTCTAAGTCTTTCTTGTCTTCTACCGTGAAGGCCAGTTCCGATTGAGATGTCATTTTGGCATTGACGGAAGATATAATCTCCCAGCTGCTGTCTGCACTTTTTTTGCGGTAGACTTTGTATGTTTTTATCTTGAATTTTTCCTGCTCGTTCATCAGCGCGGGGACGAATTCAATTTCCGTACGCCGGATGTAACCTTTGCCGCCCATAACCAGTGGCGGATGAGGAATTTTTTCGCCGGCGCTTTTGATTTGGGTAGTAAGGCTGCTCTTAATCTCCTTGCCGGAACTTAGCTTAAGCCCCACCCGGTAGTAATAGGATTTACCTTTCTTGATTTTGGCATCTTCGAAAAGGTTCTGGTCTGTTTTGCCCTGATACTGATAGGGACCTTCTGAATTTTCCGAGCGGTAGACATTAAAGCCAACAATCGGTTGGGAGGGGTCAAACTTCCATGTCAGCAAGACCTTTTTCCCCTGGCTTTTGGCTCTAAGGTTCTCAATTGTAGCTTCCACCTGGGCCGCAGCAGCGGCAGGAACGGCATATGACCCTTCCCTGCTGCCGATTGTGTCGGTCAACTCCCCGGCAAACTTCGGGACTTCGTTCAAAATGGCTTCACGCCCGACAAAACTTTTATTCCAGGTTTTGATCAGTCGTTGATTTTCAACATCCATGAGCTTGAGTGTTGCCAGAATCCGTCCGGCTTTTTTAGTGACACTTCCGAAAAGAATAAAATTGATCCCCAGGGCTTTGCCGGCTTTGGCAACCGATGCCGTATCACCGCCCTGAACCAGTCCCGCATGAAAAAGAACTTCTTCCATGTCTCGCCTGGACATCAGTTCAATTGTTTTTTGCCTTTCCAGAGCGGAGATCAACGTATATAAAATCTCACCATCATATCCCATAGCCTCCATGTTGGTAGGCGTGAGATTAAAAATTGCCAGAGCATTCTGGGCGGCCCCTGCATAAGCTGCGCCCCAGAGCACTGCAACAACCACAAATACCGTCACCGCAATGTTCCTGACACGGAACATACATTAGCCCCCAATTCTGACTTTATAATTAAGGAAAATATCATCGAGATGCTCCTGTGCTTTGAGAGATAAAGGAGATCCCTGAACTCGTTTCATTTTTTCGTCAAAAACGGCATCGACAAAGCTTTCGGCCGCTTTGAGATTGGCGCGGCGGCGCAATAGCTTTTCACCCTCTTGAAAAGATTTCGTCTCCAGATTCTTCAGCGGGCTCAATGCCTCCCGGCCCAGGTCGGCCACCACCTTGTCCGTCATTTTTTGAAGAATCTCGGTATCCGTAAGAATTTCCAGGGGATCGAATTTGATTTTGGCCTCCGGCAGGCCGGCGCTGGTTTCATCCTCCACCGTCTCTTTGGCCTCTATGGTTTTGACCTGGATGTTTTCTCCGGTGCTCACATCTACAATGCGAAAAGAGAGTTGCACAAATCCGACTTTTTTATTTTTGGAAACTTTGTAATCCTTTTCCGCATATACCGGAATTGTTATTTTAGCCGGCGGCGCCTGCGAAAGCTGCATGGGAGTAGGTTTGGGGTTTCTTGCTTTCCAGTTTAAATAATCGATGTTGTCATCGATTTTGGTGCCCACCTTATAACGCACCGATTTGGTCCCTTCCGAGGAGTTCGCATCTACATTATATAACAGAACGCTGCCCATGATAGCTACATCGATTCCGTAAACGCGTCCCATCTGCTTGGCGGTATTTCCGGAGACCACACCGATCTGTCCCAGCTTCATCTCCTCAAGGATCGATTTTAAATTTTCCCGTTCCAGAATCTTGATGTCTCCGCTGGCGTTCTTGAACAGATAGGTTATCAGATTGTTGGCAACGATAATTCCGGCATCTTCGTTGTTGGACGGACTGTTGAAGTCAAACACAGCGATCGATTTTTGGACCCTCTGCTTTATATTGTCTTCCATGGCCTGGGTGAGAAAGAAAATTTTGGGATAATCCGGATTGATGCTTTGAATTTTTCCATACCAGAACCAGGCGGCGCCGGACATACCTTGCTCTTTGAAATATTCGGCTGCATAGGCGGCTCGGGATGTAAGGTCTTTACTAAGGGTGTTAAGCTGGAAATCACTCTGATCATTCATATATTTTTTTGCAAGGTTAAAGCTTTCAAAACCCTTGAGCAGCCACCCTTCGTCCATCTGGCTCCTGGACTTGCGGACATAAAATTCTCCGGCTTTTGTGCGCACGTGGCCGATCAACTGCCTCAAAGTGTTGTTGTCAGGTTCGTATGCAAGGGCGCGTTCATAAGTGTTGACGGCCCGGTCCCATTTTTGTGCCATCACTGCTTCCCGGGCCTGCTGGACAAAATAATCTTTGTTGTTGCGTTCCTGGGCCAGGTTCATAAGCTCTCGCGCAGGTCCGTGATCCGATTTTAAAGCCAGGGTCTTGCGAAGATGTTCCATGGCCCCCGCAAAATCTTCCTGGTCAAACAACTCTTTGGCCTGCTGAAAAGAAACCTGGGATCCTCTGTCAGCAGCTTGCCTTAAGAGTTGAGACGAGTCCTCGTAATTGGGAAATCGGCTTTGAATTTGCCGCAAGTTAAAATAAGCCTTGATCCAATCCCCGGCGTCTGCCTGCTGTTTGGCGCCGGTATAGAGCGCTTTCACTTCGGACAGCAGTGCATCTTGCTCCGTTGCAATCCTTGCCGCCAGATTTTTGACATCAGCGTGTTCGGGATCAATCTCCTGGGCCTTAGCAAGCTTGTCCTTGGCCCTGTTGATGACTCCTATGGTAACCGGGGATTCGGAACCAAGAGCTTCAGAACCCTCGGCCACATAACC
>JABMQM010000642.1 GCA_013203195.1 Desulfobacteraceae bacterium
GAAAAAAGCCGCAAAATCCGTGGAGAAAATAGAAACCCTTTTTATGGAATCGATCCCTCTAAAAGATGAAATTATCAAACAGCATGAACAAGGGATACTAGACCTTATCTTTGCCATTGCCGGAAAAATTGTTCATCATCAGATAGAATGTGATGAAAGTACCGTTAAAGATACTATTCTCAACGCCCTGAAACTATCGGTTCAAAAGAGCAAAATCGTTATTAGAGTCAACCCCCAAGATTATGATTTTGTAGAAAAATTGAGACCGGATCTTTTTGCGAAATTCAATGAGGTTAAATCGATTATTATCAGTTCCGATCAATCCATCTCCAGGGGAGGCTGCTTTTTAGAGACGCCCGGTGGTGATGTGGATGCCAGGGTTGAGGCCCAATTGGAAAAGATTCGCCAAAGCCTGGAGGAAAACTTGGCTGCTGCTCAATAAGTTATGGAGAACAGGGTGGTAAAAGATCCGCCCACTGTAATAAAATGTAAAACATCTGGAACTCACATGTAAATGAGCCTAAAGAAAAAACAGTGGCCAGTCTTTTAATACCGACTATTAAGAATACAAAATGATATATTCAAAGACAATTTTTCTTGTTTGCTGTTTTTTCTTAAGGCGCATTAACATGTTCAAACAGCCAGAAATTTTACATTTTATCACCAGTAGGCTCCAATAATTTATTGATAAGCTACAACATAACCAATAACCAATAACAAATGACCAATGACAAGTGACAAATGATTGAACTTGAACAAAACAGCAATTGGGATAAATATCTGGAGGTCATAACTTCGTGCCGGCCTTTCAAATTAGAAGGCAAGATTGTCAAGGTTGCCGGAATTGTTGCCGAAGCAAATGGTCCCGGATTGAGTGTCGGGAGCCTCTGCTCCATCCAAAATTCCGACGGTCAAAATATTCAGGCTGAAGTAATCGGGTTTAATGATCAGAGAGTTATTGTGATGCCCTTTGGTGAAATGAGAGGGATAGAGCCTGGCAGCCGGATTGTCGATATTAGCAAAAAACCTGCTGTTCCCGTGGGAGATGCATATTTAGGCCGGGTTGTGGACGGCCTGGGCCGACCCTTAGATAACAAGGGGATGATAGGATCGCAAAAGGAATATCCGATTTACGGGAATGTTCAAAATCCTTTAAAAAGAGAGATTATCAGGGATGCCCTGGATGTCGGTGTACGTTCTATCAATGCCTTGCATACGGTAGGCAAGGGCCAGCGCATTGCCATCATGGCCGGATCGGGAGTCGGCAAAAGTGTTTTGATGGGCATGATAGCCAGGAACACATCTGCCGATGTAAGCGTGATTGCACTCATCGGCGAACGCGGCCGAGAAGTCAGAGAATTTGTCGAAAGGAACCTGGGTGAAGAAGGTCTGAAAAAATCTATCGTTGTTGTCGCTACATCCGATTCACCTGCTCTGGTTAGAATAAGAGGGGCTCATCTGGCCACTACTCTGGCGGAATATTTCAGAGATAAAGGCCTGGATGTTATGCTCATCATGGATTCTATCACCAGGTTTGCCATGTCAATGAGGGAAGTTGGTTTGGCTGCCGGAGAGCCCCCTTCGGCCAAGGGTTATACCCCGAGCGTTTTTATCCAGATACCGAAACTGCTGGAAAGAGCCGGAACAGTTGAAAAGAGAGGGAGCATTACCGGGATATACAACGTTCTAGTTGAAGGCGACGATATGAACGAACCGATTGCAGATGCCGTTCGATCGACTGTTGATGGGCATATCGTTTTATCCCGGGACCTGGCCCACAGGGGACATTATCCCGCTGTAGATGTCATGGCCAGTATCAGCAGGGTTATGACTGATATTATCGACGGCGAACATCTTGCTAAATCCAGGGAGCTGATTAAAGTCTTAGCCACTTATAGAGAGGTTGAGGATTTGATTAATATAGGCGCATATGTAGACGGCAGTGATTCCCAGATAGATTATGCCAAAGGTATGATCGGCAAGATTAATGCTTTCCTGCAACAGGATATTCATCAAAACATAAGCATTAAAGAAAGTGTCAAAGGTTTGAAAGCACTGTTCAATTAGCCCGTTTATGCTAGTAGTAGTGCTACGGGGTTCCCGCCTTTATTGAAACTGAAGCGGGGAAACAAAAAAAGTTGCCACAAAGGCACCAAGACACAAAGGA
>JABMQM010000643.1 GCA_013203195.1 Desulfobacteraceae bacterium
GGGGATACAGACCGTGGGACACCTGCTGGCCCTGGTAGGCCAGGAGGCCGGTCTGTATATAATGGCCATTAATGATTTTGAGTCCAGGATAAGGGGCGGACACAGTTTTTTTCAGATTCGTATCTGCGACAAACCTGTACAGGCGCCGCACCACAAGGTTCATCTACTGGTGGCATTAAACCGGGAGACATATGATTTGCATAAGGGACAATTAGATTCCGGCGGCCTGGTTATCATGGACGAAAGTGACGGGTCCGGGGAAGGAGACCTCATTGCCCTTCCTTTTAGCGAACTTGCCCAAAAAGCCGGTGGCATGATTTTCGCCAATACGGTTGCCGCCGGAGCCTGCCTGGCACTTTTGGGGGTACCGTTTGAACTCTGCAAAACAGTGCTTTCCAAGCAGTTTGGCAAAAAGGGCGCTGATGTTTTAGAGAAAAATTATTATGCCGCCGAGCTGGGCTACCAGACCGTTAAAGAAATCGCCTTCAAATGGTCGTTTGAGTGGAGGGCTGACAGGCCCAAAGGAGCGCTGATTGACGGTTCCAAAGCCATTGCCCTGGGCGCCCTTGCCGGCGACTGCCGTCTGGCGGCATTCTATCCCATGTCTCCGGCCACCGGAATTATGACCCACCTGAGCTTGCTTTCAGACCGTTTTCCGCTGATTGTTGAACAAGTAGAAGATGAAATTGCCGCCGTGAATGCGATTATCGGAGCCTCTTTTGCCGGGGTAAGGGCCATGACATCTACATCCGGAGGCGGGTTCTGCCTGATGACCGAAGGTCTGGGACTTGCCGGGATTACGGAAACTCCGATTGTGATCGTGAATGCCCAGCGCCCGGGACCGGCAACGGGTCTGCCCACACGGACCGGCCAGGGCGACTTACATTTTGTCATTCGGGCTTCTCAGGATGAATTCCCGCGATTTGTTTTTGCCCCCGGCACGCCGGACGAAGCCTTTGAGATTACCGCCAGAGCGTTGCATCTTGCAGAAAAGTACCAGGTCCCCGCAATTATTCTATCAGACCAGTATCTGGCTGATTCTATATTCATTGCAGGCCGGCCATACGCCGCACCGCAAAGTATCGAGCGGTTTATAGTTGAAGATGGTGATATTGAAAACCCGGAGCAGTATAAACGATTTGCATTCACATCTGACGGGGTGTCGCCGCGCGCGCTACCCTGTGCCGGTAAGGCCCTGGTGGTAATATCGAGTGACGAACACCGCGAAGACGGACATATCAGCGAAAAAATATCTGACAGGATCGCCATGGTGGACAAGCGCAACGCCAAAGTGCCCTTTATGATCAAAGAGATGAACCCTCCCAAAGAATATTACGGCGAGTCCGAGGTACTCCTTGTGGGCTGGGGTTCCACCGAAGGGGCCGTAAAAGAGGCTGTCGACCGGCTGAGAGATGCAGGCGACGATGTCGGCTGTTTGAATTTTTCAGATTTATGGCCCTTTCCCGCAGAAGCGGCTGCAAAAGCCCTTGGCAAGGCAAAGCAATTTTTAATGGTAGAACTGAATGCATCCGCCCAATTAGGTCAGCTTTTAAGAGAGCAGACCGGACTTGTCTATTCCGGGGCAATATTAAAATATGACGGCAGGCCGTTTTATCCGAACGAAATCGTTGACGGCGTCAAACAATATGTGAGGTGATATTATGGTCAGTATTAAAGATTATGAATCTTCGTATGAAAACCACTGGTGCCCGGGATGCGGAAATTTCGGGATTTTGGAGGCCATGAAGGACGCCCTGGTCAGTCTGGAAATTCTGCCGGAAAAGCTTTTGATCGTATCCGGTATCGGACAGGCCGCAAAAACACCCCATTTTTTAAAATGTAATATGTTTCACGCCCTGCACGGCCGTGCGCTGCCCCTTGCCACCGGTGCCAAGTTGGCCAATCACGATCTGAAAATACTGGTTAATTCCGGCGACGGGGACTGTTACGGTGAGGGCGGCAATCATTTTATGCACGCCATCCGGCGCAATGTAGATCTCACTCTGCTGGTACACAATAACAAAACCTACGGCCTGACCAAAGGCCAGGCGTCCCCCACTTCAGATTTCGGCATGGTCACACCGATGCAGCCTCGTGGTGTTATTTCGGAACCATTTAACGGTCTTGCAGTGGCATTGTCCCTGGGTGCCGGATTTGTTGCCCGCGGCTTTTCAGGTAATCTGGAACATCTGAGCAGACTGATCCGGGAAGGGATGCAATTTAAAGGCTTCAGCCTGATCGACATCATGCAGCCGTGCGTATCCTTCAACCGTATCAACACTTACAACTGGTACAAAAAGCGGGCCTATGACCTGTTTGAAGAAGATTACATGCCGGATGACTTGGAAAACGCCATGAAGCTTGCCCGCCAGTGGGAAGATAGAATACCCATCGGTATTTTATATCGCAAAGAAAAGCAAACCTTTACAAAGCACATCGATGTTTTAAACAAGGGGCCTTTGATCTCGCAACAGTACGACCCGGCAAGACTTCAGGCAGTACTGGATGCTTGATACTTGATACTGGATACTGGATACTGGATGCTCGATACTGGTAGACGGAAAATGACCCTAAAAGGGTCTTTTATATCACTCACAGAGCTCACAGAGTACACAGAGTAAGATAGCGGAAACGAAAAAAACGCAAATCTCAGTGAC
>JABMQM010000644.1 GCA_013203195.1 Desulfobacteraceae bacterium
CTCAGGGGGAGAGCGCTACCCTGACACGGTAGAAGTCGGTGGTTCAAATCCACTCGTGCCTACCAGAAAAAATAAGGGTTTACGAGCCATAAAGCTTGTAAGCCCTTTTTTTTATGGAAATTAGGAATTGACATTATAGGGATGATATGACCAGAAATTATAAATTGAAACTTAAAACATCGTAATAATAACAAATAGGAAGCGTTTGTTTCGATTCTTTCTATATTTGTCAGCATTTTGTTTGCGATCAATTGAGTTAATAAAAGGAGGTTGTCCATGAGGAGCTTTTTAAAAATGAGGTTGGGCATTTTTTTTGTGGTTTGTTTTATTTTTATCTTTTTGGGATGTTCCACTGCTGTTAAGCACACCAAAAAAATGATAATTCACTATAAATGCTCTGATGATGATTACATTGTTCCTGACTTGGCGGAATTGACTTCCGGGCATATTTATGAGGAGAAATTTATTAATTCTCTTACTGATGCCGGGGTATGTGTTAAAATTACCGGTATATTTAAACACCTGGCTCCCGGAGCAATCGGTGAAGACAATTATGTTATATTGTATTTATCAGGTGCAGGAGCTTCCCATACAATCAGCTGTTTTGCCAAACCGGAACTCAATAAAGAATTACGCATGTTGAAAAAAGATCAGGCAATAACGGTTTATGGCCGGGTCTGGAAATTAGAGCAGGAGTTGGCTGTATTGCTTCAAGATTATGAAGTTATCCCGTAACCTCAATTGAACGCAAACAAAAAGATATGCATTTCTTGCTCTATTTTGAAAGCATCGCGCGCATCACGTCGCCGACATTTTGAGCATGGTCGGCTATGGAGCCGATGATCTCGGCCAGACGGATCATATGAAAAACAGTGACGGGATCGGTCTCCATGTGAAAGGCTTTACGCTTGATAATGTCTTCTATTTGGTCGGCTTCGTGTTCATGCTTGCGTAGATTGCGGACAATATCTTTTACAATGACGCGTTGTTTTTCGGAATAATTTTTAAAGTAACTTCTGGCTTCTATTACCATGACGCTCAATTCATCGATGGGGTTGATAACGGCATTGACCAGTTTTAAGAAGTCGTTTTTTAAAGCATCGGTAATGCCGGGCTCACTGCGGTAAGATATCCAGTCGAGCGCATCTTCGACTGCATCCAGAACGGAATCCTGTTCTTTTAGATAGCTGAAAATCAAGAATATATTGACCGGCATCATGGTCCCTTTGGGCATATGACCACGGATACGGCGTTTGATTGCATCCGCTTCACTCTCCAGCTTAATGATTTCTTCCCGCAGTTCTTCAAAGCGTTTACACCGGTCCGAAATATGACACTCCATGGCTTGTTGAAACGTCCAGGCGCATTCCTTAACCTTCTCCGCATGCTCCTGGAGCCCTTCAAACGGTGATTTCATAAACATTGAAAGAAATGGAACTCGCATCGCCATCTCCTTTTATAAAATGAATTGAAGTATTTTAAAAATGACCATACTGGTAACGGCAGCAGCCGGTACGGTCAAAACCCAGTATAACATAATTCTATAAACTATGGCAAAGTTAACGGCCTCAATTCCGCCCGCAAGCCCTACGCCCAGGACACCGCCGACGGCCGCATGGGTGGTTGATACCGGCAGACCCATTTTTGAGGCCACAAGCACGGTCGTTGCAGCCGCAAATTCAACTGCAAAGCCGCGGGTATTGCTGAGGGCGGTAATTTTTGTGCCCAGGGTATCCATAACACGGTGACCGGCCATACCGATTCCGCAGGCGATTCCGATACCCCCAAAAAACAGGAGAAACCAGGGCACCGGGACTTCGGCGCCGACACTGCCGGTTTTGACCAAAAAATAAATAACCGCAAGCGGACCGACGGCATTGGCCACATCGTTTGCCCCCTGTGCTAGTGCAAGATAACAGGCTGTTCCAATCTGGATGCGCCTGAAGATTCCTTCTGCCCCGGCTTGCCTGTCTTTAATGAAGTGTTTTAAAATCATCCTCCCGACAAATCCAAAAATGATAGCTAAAATGAATGCCACTATCAAGGCGGCGATGTTTCCAAGAGCCAGTTTTTTGCCCAGCGGGGTCTTAAACAGAAACGACAGTACAACCACAAAAAGAGTTATACCGATAAAAAACGGCGAGAGCTTCATCCCTAGGGAGAAAGCATCCTTTTTTGATAGAATCAACCTGACGATAATTTTAAACATTACATAGGCGATGATAATACTGAAGAGCGGGGAAATGATCCAACTTGCCACTACGGCCGCAAGTTTTGCAAAATTGATGACCGACACACCGCCGGCCATGATTCCAAAGCCGACCATCGCCCCCACAATCGAGTGGGTTGTCGAGACCGGTAAAGATTTCCAGGTAGCGAAACTGACCCACAGGGCTGCCGCCAGCAAGGCCGAAAGCGCTCCGATAAGAGCAAGATGTGGATCGGTCATGATATCAGTGGAGACAATCCCTTTACGGATGGTGTTGGTAACATGGGAGCCGATAAACGTTGCCCCGATGATATTCAAAATCCCTGCCAGAAATATTGCTTGGCGAATGGTAATCGCCTTGGCGCCTACTGCAGGTGCCATGGAGTTGGCGACATCGTTGGCCCCGATGTTCCAGGCCATGTAAAACCCGAAAACGTAACCTATAATCAGTACAATGTATTCTTGAGGCATAGTTGTTTTATTTAACGCTCCCTGCATTCCCACCATAAGCGAACCAGGGTTGGTGTTCGCTGTTTGCAGTTCAAATATGGTCGATTATAAGGCTGTTGTTTCCGCGCGGGACATATCACGGTGATAGGCTCAAATCAATCAAAAAAAATCCCTCGCTGGCGGGATCTTCGCCAGGCTCAAAGGACCCGGCTTTGGTTACTCTGGAAGGGGACAATTTTCCTGGTTCACCTCTTGATAAACGGTCTGATCTCCACTTTGTCGCTCAGATAATTTTTTACAGATGCTATGGAAACTTCTTTGCGGTGGAAGATGCCGGCTGCCAGCGCGGCTTCCGCTTCTGTTTTTACAAATACTTCATAAAAGTGTTCAGCGCAACCGGCACCGCTTGACGCTATTACCGGAATTGTTACCGCACCGGCAACCGCATTTGTCAGCTCAATATCAAACCCTGAAGTGGTGCCGTCTTTATCGATGCAATTTAGCAGTATCTCGCCGGCACCCAGCTTTTCGCAAACTTGCGCCAGGGTTACGGCATCCAGGTCGCGGCCCTCTCTGCCGCCTTTGATGGTGCACTGATACCAGCAATAGGTTTCGCCATGGGGACCTTTCTGCCCGGTTTCGATAACCTGGTGGTCTACCTCATCCGGCGACATCACATAAACTCTCTTTGGATCGATTGAAATTACAACCGCCTGTGCTCCGTAAACTTCGGATATTTGCTCTATGGAACTTTGGCCCGTTTTGTCGCCTGTTTTTAAATACTCCTCGGCAATTAAGACGGCATCACTTCCGATGGAAATCTTGTCCGCACCGGATCTGAAATATTCAGCAGCGACTTCCAGGGCAGTATATTTTCTGCCGTCCTTATCAGTATAATCTCTGATCCCTCCTCCTATGGTCAAGGGAACAAAAACATTTTTAGAAGTCTCTTTCAATACTTCAATCATAGGCATATCTTCTAAGGGAAAATCTCTGAACCCGGTAATATTGAGAAATGTAATCTCATCGGCACCTTCCAGATAATACCTTCCGGCAAGTTCAACCGGTTTGCCGAGATTGCGGACCTCTCCTTTTTCCCTGACATCGTACTGATCACCCTTGGTAACAACAAGATCTCCCTGGTCATTGGACCTGACATCCAGACAGGCAACTATTCTTTTAGCCAGTCTGGTTTCTTGTGAAACAAAGCCTGAAACTTTTTTTTCAGCGCCGGCCTCAAGGAAATTTTTTAATACGTTTATACCTGCATCCCCACTCTTTTCCGGATGGAACTGGGTTGCCGTGATATTGCCTTTTTGAATACTGCTGACAAACTCTAATCCATAGTTGGTGGTTGTTAAAATAACCGAATCATCCTCCGGCGCAACATAAAACGAGTGCACGAAGTAAAATTTTTCATCATCCTCCAGCCCGTTGAATATTCGGGACGGCTTTTTTATATTGATGCCATTCCAGCCGATATGAGGCACGGAAAGATCAATATCAAACCTTTTGACATGCCCTGAAATTAGACCCAATCCATTGACATCGGGGGCTTCTGCGCTGGTTTCAAA
>JABMQM010000066.1 GCA_013203195.1 Desulfobacteraceae bacterium
ATTTCGCATTCAAAGTTCGCTGCCCTCCGCCTTAAATATGCGGTTGCCGACTATTTCAAAGAAAGAACGGGTCAGCGTCCGGTTGTGTCAATAAGGAATCCGGATATCTTGCTGAACCTTCATATCAGGAACGATAAGGCAGTAATAAGCCTCGACACTTCAGGCGGCGCGCTTCACCGGAGAGGATACAGAAAGGAGACCGTTTCAGCGCCGATGCAGGAAACCGTCGCCGCCGCGATTATCCGATTCAGCGAATGGGACGGTTCTGTTCCTTTATATGATCCTTTGTGCGGTTCGGGAACACTTTTGTGTGAAGCGCTTATGCGGTACTGCAACATTCCTGCGAGTATTTTTAGAGATAAATTCGGTTTTGAATTTCTACCTGACTTTGACGGCTCTGTCTGGAAGCAGGTTAAAAAAGAGGCTGACGGAAGTATCCGGGCACTGCCGCAAGGGCTGATTGCAGGCAGTGATGTGTCCAAAGAAGCTGTCAAGGCGGCGAGGACAAACATAATGGGGCTTCATTACGGAAAGAATGTAAGCGTTGAAAGGGCTGACTTCAGAAAGTTACCCGCCCTTGAAGGGCAGGTAATTGTAACAAATCCTCCCTATGGCATTCGAATGGGGGCAGATGAGGACCTTGAAGCGCTTTACAAAGATCTCGGCGATTTTCTTAAACAGAAATGCAAAGGTTCAACCGCTTATATTTATTTCGGAGAACGGGGGTATATAAAAAAAATGGGCCTGAAAGCATCATGGAAAAAACCGATCATGGCAGGTGGGCTTGACGGCAGACTGGTTAAATACGAGCTGTACTAAACTGAAGCATGGCCCATTGCTTCTGCCAGTAGCTGTGTTATCACCTCAATTGAGCGAAAGTCGAGGATGCCCCAGCTCTCCCGCTAGCGGGATCTCCGTTTCACTACGTCAGGCTGTCCAAGGGTGAAGCCGTAGCAAGCTACTGCGAACTCTTGGCAACGCAGGAAGATGGGGTATCATTGGCTTTCGCTTCGTTCCCGGGCGATAAGTGCCGCCCCTAACGCCCCCAACGTATCCGGCTCTTCCTGCAGTCGATAAGACCTTGACTTTTTTATTAAAAAAGGCGTAAACTCCAATAACTACCTGGCAACTTCTCGGTAACCTTGAGGGATAACGTAGCAAACTATTTAGGAGGTACTTTAAGCCATGCGTTCAAAAATATTAAAGCAGAATATTGAAACCCTGCCCCACCGGGCATTAATGATGTCAGCCGGTCTTAAGAAAGAGGATTTTGATCCGGAAAAGCCGCTCATTGGTGTTGCCAACAGCTATAACAACATTATACCCGGCCATATCCATTTGAATGAACTTGCCCAGGAAGTCAAGCGAGGTATCCGCGATGCGGGTGGTGTGCCCCTGGAATGGGGAGTGCCCGGTGTTTGTGACGGCATCGCCATGTATGTGGAAATGCGGCTTAGCCTCCCAAGCAGAGAGCATATCGCCGATAACATTGAAATCATGACCCTGTCACATTCCATGGACGGCTGGGTCGGTATAACAGGCTGCGACAAAATTACTCCGGGGATGCTAATGGCGGCGGGAAGTCTGAATCTGCCCGCAATTATGTTGACCGGCGGACCGATGAAGGCCAATATTATCGAGGGACAGAAATGCCACCCTATCCAGGGTTTCGGTCTCGTCGGCCAGGTTAAAGCCGGTAAGCTGTCAGCCGCAGAAGCTGAAAAACTGCTTCCGCAGATGGTCTGCGGCGCAGGATCATGCGTGGGTCTTTATACCGCCAATACCATGGCGGTCGTAACCGAAGTACTGGGCATGTCGCTGTCAAAATGCAGTACCACTTTAGCCGTGGATCCCCTTAAGAAAGAACAGGCCTATGAATCCGGAAAAGCGATTGTGGAGTTGGTCAAAAAAGACGTTCGTCCAAAAGATATCATGACCGAAAATGCGTTTGCCAACGCCGTCAGAGTCGACATGGCCATGGGAGGTTCCACCAACGCAGTACTGCATATCCCGGCCATTGCCAGAGCAGCCGGCATAGATGTTGATGCTGCCGTGTTTGACAAAATATCACGCCAAACGCCGAACATCTGCTCGATCATCCCGGCGGGAACTCATGAGATGGCTGATATCGACCGCGCCGGAGGCATTCCAGCTGTTTTGAACCGTTTGAAGGCGATGCTAAAGGACTCCCCCACTGTAAACGGGATATCGATACAGCAGATCGCCGCCAAAGCTGAGGTAACAAATGATGACGCTATCAGATCTGTGGATAATGCCTACAATTATGAAGGCGGCATTGCGGTATTAACGGGTAATATTGCTAACAGCGCCATCATTAAACAGACGGCCGTTGGCAAGGAAATGCTGGTTCACTCCGGACCTGCCAGAGTGTTTTATACCGAAAAGACTCTGCTGGATGCCATCGAAGCCAACCAAATTAACGAAAATGATGTGGTGGTGCTGCCGTTCCAGGGACCGGCCGGTGCTCCGGGAATGCCCGAAATGTTAACCCCTACCGATGCCCTCAAGGGTGCCGGATATAAAAAAGTAGCTTTAATCACCGACGGTAGATTTTCAGGAGCTACCACAGGGCCCTGTATCGGTCACGTTGAGATGGAGGCCTATAACGGCGGGGCCATCGGTGCTATCAAAGACGGAGATGTTATCGAGATAGATATCCCTAATAGAAAACTGCAAGTTCAACTGAGCGATGAAGAAATTAAAGCGAGGCTAAAGGGCCTTACTGTTCCGGAAAGAAAGCTGACACCGTTGCTGGAGGCCTACAGGCAAAAATATGCCGGCATTAATTGTTACGGAAAATAAACCCTATAGTTGCATTAATCTGTATGGCTAATTATGAGGATAGGCGTAAAGCAGTCGCTTTTACGGGATCGATGCTGGATGCTTGATACTGGATATTCAGGAATGCTCTAATAGTGAAGTCCAAAAACATCCAGTCCTCCAGAGGCGGATAAATATCCAGAATCAGCCAATACCAGCAATGGTTTTCGTTGTAACGGACTAGATAGAATACATCGTTTTATGCAACTATAGGGTACACTGGAGGTTGTAATGATCAAAAAACGATTGCTACTTCTGCTGATGGGCTTTTGCTTCCTGATAGGATGTGCAGCCGGTGAAAAAAGGACTGAAGACAAATTCAAATAAATCTCTCTTGGAATGAGCAAAAAAGAAGTATTAGCTGCCCTGGGGAAGCCTACGGCTGCAAAAGGTGCCATAAGAAATAAGTATGCTCAAATAGTCGAGGTCTGGGAATACACACTGGCTTTACGGGCTGATGAGTCTGAAGGAGCTATGGTCGGGAAAACTGCCCAACCCCTCAATTAATCTACCACTGGACGAATGGGATTCTTGGCATAGGAAGCACTGGTTTCTCTTCTCAACGAACGATTAGAGTTTTTTTAATTGTCTTTTCAGATCCCACCGGTTTCTCCATCTTTGCTTGCCGCTGCCGGGCGGCTTCATTCGATCCTGCTCCCAATTTGGGTTGAAAACCAAATCCAGAATATGCAACGCTCCCTTTTCGAGGGAGGCAAAGTTGTCACGACACCCGGCGCAATAGGTCACAATGTCATTGAGAGTCTCACCCGTCCGTCTGGCTTTAGCTTTTGCGAATAGGGCGGGATCTACCGCTGCGATCATGCCGCCCCCGCCGCAGCAACGTGTTTTCTCTCCACTAAATTCCATTGCCTCGATGTCACAGCCTAATCCATCCATTACCGCCCTTACCCCCTGCCGAAGCTCTTCCTCGTAACGGGCCGGACAGGAGTCGTGGATGGAAAAAACCCTGTTGAATTTTTCAGGCACGCCCTCCGGCAGCCCGATGTCAACCATTAGCCCATAAAGGGGGCTGACCTTCCATTGGGGCAGGTTATTTTTTAGAATGTAATAACATTTCGAACACGCCGTAATGATTTCCGAAGCGCCCAGAGACCTCATCTGTTTTTCGATTCCGTCCAGAATCTGTTGAAAGCGGGCCATTTCACCGATGAGATAGGTGGGGGAACCACAGCAGTTGAGGATAATACCGGTGCCGGGCAACTTGTCGCGCAAATAATTATAGGTCTTCACTACCAGGTCAGGAGAATAGGAAGGAAGGTTACAGCCCGGGAAAAAAACCCTGGAAGTCTCTTTTTTATTTTGGGGGTCCGCCATGTCCAGCTTGAATATCCACGAGGTTCCCCACTTTTGATGGCTGTGCACCGATTTATGTTGGGGAAGGGGGGCCAGGCCGTCGTTGACCGCTTTCTTTCTGATCTCGTGACAGAGCTTTCCCGTGTCCAAACCCTCCGGGCACATCTTACCACACAGATTGCAGATATTGCATGAAAAGGGAACCGTTAGTTTGGCACTGTAATCTTGCATTAATTTTTCGGCAAACTCCCTGGGGTTCATATCGTGGTGGCTTAAAAACTCGCAGCTTTTCTTGCACGCCAGGCATTCACAGGACAGGCACCTTTGGGCTTCTTTTACGGCAATATTCTCGGAAAACCCCAGTTCCAGCTCTTTGAAATTGCCTTTTCTTTCTTCCACCGGCAACATGGGTGCAGGTGTTCTGTCCAGTTTTTGAAGCCCGGAAGGAATTTCCATTTCCAACGGGTTTTTATAGAACTCCTCCTGATCGCGGTCTACGGAAAGATCCTCACCCCTGACAAATCTGTCGATGGAAATGGCTGCTTCCCTTCCCATCGCCAGGGCCTCTACTACCGATCTTGGCCCGGTCACCGCGTCACCGCCGGCAAAAACATTCTCCAGATTCGTTCTAAGTGTAACTGGATCCACCTCCGAATAACCCCTATCGCTTCTCAAAAGTTCGACGCCGTGATAGATGCCCTGCAAATCCTCTCCATCAAGGCCGAGCCTTGCGCTTTTCAGGGCCCCTGTTGCTAAAAAGACGGCTTCATAGTCTTTGGCAAGATCGTCCAAGGTAATGGATTCACCAATACGAGTGTTGAGTTTAACTACCACTCCCAGCTTATCAATAATGCCGAGTTCCTTGTCTATTATATCCCGGGGCAAACGGAATTCAGGGATTCCCCACCTCAGCATCCCTCCCAATTGAGATAGCGCTTCAATGATAGTGACCCGGTATCCTCTCTTCCTGAGTTCATAGGCCGCCATTAATCCGGATGGGCCCGATCCGACAACCGCGACCTTCTCCTTCTTTTCATTCGCGATGGTTAAATCCCAGTGCGGGGTTTCCTCGCGGTCAGCGACAAATCGTTTCAAGGCGCGAACCGCCACGGGCTGGTCCACCTTCCCCCGCTGGCACTCTGTCTCACACGGATGGCTGCAGATCCGGCCCAGGATGCCTGGAAAGGGAAGTTTTTCTCTGATCAACGCCAGGGATTCGGCATACTTGCCTTCTGCGATGAGGTTCACGTAGCCCTTTACATCCAGGTGAAGGGGGCAGGTGGCCTCACAGTAGGGCGGCGCCGCAGAGCGACATTTTTCTATGATTTCCTCAAGTAGCTCGTCCAGGGTCTTGACTTCGTTTACAACATCTTCTGGCAGCACTGCATTTTTCTCCTATTACGAATTCATCGAGTATAGGTCAGGACAAGTAATCATTAAAAACTAAGGATCCGATAGGTAGGATTACTGATGCGTTCGATTTTACAATGGGGGCAGCGACCCGGGCGCGTATAGCGTTTGCGATCTTTAAAAACATAGCCGCACTCCAAACATTGGGAAGGGGTGATTACAAGTTTTTTTCTTTTTGTATTTACAGTACGTCCAATATGAGCAAGATGCTCATACACCTCTTTTTCCCGGATCCGCACTGCCTGGGATATTTCCCTGGCGCTCATCTCCTCTTTTTCCAAAAGCCCGATCATTTGCTTGCGAATCGTTTGCATGTGTTCCTAATTCAGAAAACCTAAAATGTTCGTAAAAAAGAAGTTTTTCTTTTTAAGAAACCATCACGACATGATATAAACACTCCTCCCAACACGCCTGATTTTACCCTGCTTAACGGCCCTGTGAACAGCATTGCTGAGTTTTTTGTCGTCAAATCCTGTCTTGGCCTTCAAGGTTGAGATTCCGACACCCTTTTTATAGCGCCGAATAATTTTGAGGACTACATCCGTGGTAGTTAAAGCGGCTGTTTTACGGACAACAGGTTTCTGCGGCGATGCTTTCTTTTTTGATAACGCCCCGGCAGCCGATTGAGACCTTTCAAGTTTGTCCACCTGCGCTACGAGCGTTTTGGTCTCATTAGATAAGTCTTTTAAGGTCTTTGATATAAACGGTAGAAGCGTCTTTAAGCTCCTTTTCGTCGATCCGTGTCCGACTTTCTTTTTTATCAAAACAGGAAGCATGTGCTCTTCCGTGGATTCATAAGTCGTAAATCTTTCCAAGCAGAGCAAACATTCCCGCCGGCGACGAATGGAAACCCTATCGCTGGTTAGCCTTGAATCGACCACTTTACTGGTTAAACTTACACAATGCGGGCATTCCATATCAGCTTCCTTTCATCCTTTTTTACGGACTAATTTCTTCTTTGAGCATGCAGCAGGCAATTTTGTATTCCGGCTCACCATTCTGGTTGTAGCTCAAATTGCCCGGCTGAATAAGTTTATTCATCACACACCCTTCAGGGATGTTCAGCCCGAATAAATCGACCTCATTTATCTTAGGGGTTTTGACAAGCATGTTGTTCTGTATAGCCATGCTGTGTAAGGGAAAGTCTTCACACAAAGGGCACCGATATACCCGTCCGTTTGGGAAAATGAAATAATTTTCGGCCACGGTGCCGGCGCACTCGAAAATCTCATCGGAGCTCAAAAAAACTTTCGGATATGAAACCGTTATACCGAGTTCGGCAATCTGTTGGGCCACATCAGGAATTATCTTTAACCACTGTGAGCGTAAAACTTGGAGCTTCTCCTGTCCGGTTTTGACAGATTCTCCCCTCAGGCCGATAACCTGGATGAAAAAACGATTGACTCCCAAATCTTTAAGCAAAAGCGGAATTTTGTCAAGTTCATGGATATTCAACGTGCTTACCGTGTAGATAAGACTCGTTGAAAAACCGGCCTGTACGGCCTTGCGGATGCCGGCGATACATTTATCATAAGATTCGTGGCCCCGAATCATATCGTTTGTTTTGCGTGTGGCACCATCCAAGCTGAAACTGAAGTAATCGATCTCATCGGGAGCGACTTTTGACAGGATATCATGAAAGAGGTATCCATTGGTATCCACGGTAATGGAGCTGTACCCGATCTTTTTGGCTGATTTTACGGCAGCCGGCAGATCAGGATGCATTGTAGGCTCTCCGCCCAGGAAGATTACATTGGCTGTTTTGTTCTTACGGGCAAACACCTCGAGCCACGCTTCGATGGTCTCTATTGACAGCTTCTGTTCTCCGTGCTGCTCCCTGTTGATATAGCAGTGTTTACACTTTAGGTTGCATTGAGTTAGAATATGAAAAAAGATATTTACGGCGGTTTTTGTAAAGGCTACGGTTTTTTTCATAACAAAACCATACTATATCAAAAGTTGAACTGCAACAGTGAGTCCTTCTTCATCGAAACTGAAGCAAAAAACTAAATTTATTTTGCCACCAAGACACGAAGGCACAAATGTCAGTTATCAGTGATCGGTTATCAGTAGTCAGTTTTCCCTTAATGAGCACTTTTCACTGATAACTGTTCACCCATGGCTGCCTTGGTGCCTTACTTGCCCGCCATCCGGCAGGCGGGGTGGCAATGACAAAAAATTTTGCCGTTTTTTTGGTTGGTTGGGGTTGTTGATGACGCCGGGAATTGCTATAGATAGAATTTATTAATATGGATTCCATGCCTCTATTATACCTTATAGGTTAAGACATATGGTCGTACAAAGTATTGCAGGTTTGGTGGTTTTTGCAGGAGTTGCCTGGCTGATCAGTGAGAATCGGCGCCGGGTTCGAATTACCACTGTGTTGGCCGGAATCGCCATTCAACTGGCAGTGGCGTTTATTCTGCTAAAACTGCCCGTTTGCAGGGATTTTTTTATATCATTAAACCGGCTGGTGTTGTCCCTGGAAGAATCGACCGCCGCCGGTACATCCATGGTTTTCGGTTACCTGGGAGGTGCCGAGCTGCCTTTTGCCGAAAAATATCCGGGTGCCAGCTTTATTCTGGCCTTTCGTGCCCTGCCCCTGATTCTGGTTATCAGTGCTCTTTCAGCACTTCTGTTTTACTGGAAAATTCTGCCGCTGGTGGTCAAAGCCTTTTCCTGGTCTTTGCAGAAGACCATGAGGCTGGGCGGTGCCGAGGGATTAGGCGTATCCGCCAATATCTTTGTGGGGATGGTGGAATCGCCCCTTTTTATCCGTCCCTATCTCAAGCATATGACCCGCAGCGAAATCTTTACGCTGATGACCACCGGCATGGCAACCATCGCCGGAACAGTCATGGTACTGTATGCCAGTATCCTGAGCCGCGTCATTCCCGATATCATGGGCCACATTCTGACCGCTTCCATCATCAGCGTACCGGCAGCCGTCACGATCTCGAAAATCATGATACCGGAAACCGGCGAGCTGACCTCCGGTGAGCTGGCGTCTCCGGAACCGGCCTTAAGCGCCATGGACGCCATCACCAAAGGGACCATACAGGGTGTCCAGCTGCTTGTAAATATCATTGCCATGCTGATTGTACTTGTGGCTCTGGTACATCTTGTCAATCTGATCCTTGGTCTGCTGCCGGATGTTGGAGGTCTGCCGGTGTCGCTGCAAAGACTGCTGGGGCTGGTTATGGCGCCGGTGGTTTGGCTCATGGGTATACCCTGGCAGGAGGCTCCCGCAGCCGGCGCCTTGATGGGAACCAAGACCATTCTGAACGAATTTCTGGCCTACCTGGATATGAGCCGCCTGGCCCCAGGCACCCTGAGCCCTAAAAGCATATTGATCATGACATATGCCATGTGCGGGTTTGCCAACCCGGGGAGTCTGGGGATCATGATCGGCGGCATGGGCACTATGGCGCCGGAAAGACGCGATGAAATCGTAGCCCTGGGGCTGCGGTCCATTGTCGGCGGTACGCTGGCCACCTGTATGACCGGGGCCGTAGTAGGAATTCTGGGTGGATAACTCCTGAACTTCGGAAAGTAATCTTCGCGAATAATATTTTAATTCTAATTGAGGGTAAACAAAATGAAGGTCTAATATGATGAACTCGTAATAATATTAATCACTAAAAAACCAGGCGGTTAGTTAAATTTACAAAATCCGTCTGTTTGTGACAATCTTTACAGGCTCCCAGGGCCTTTTTGGATGTACCTTCCAAAGTGACATGCATGATATTCCCATGACAGGCCGTACAGGATATTTTCAAATCGACGACATGCGAACTATGGGATGTCGGCGGATTCTGGATCGGACTGATCGCTCTTTGCATTTTCGCATCCATCTTTTCGATGGTGTGGCATCGCATACACGAAGCGTTTGAAACTTCAGCACGCAGGATTTGCACGTCACGATATCCCTCGTATTCATAATAAAGATACTTTATGCCATTTAACTTGGCTTGCGCCTCACCCACCAGACCCGGCTCTGAATGGCACTGAAAGCAGGTGGCCTTGTTATGCAGGGACCGTTCCCAGGATACATACCGGGTTTGCATCAGATGGCAGCTTCCACAAAAAGACGGCTTGGAGGTGTAATCTATCGCCGACTTGGAGGTTGCAAAGCCGATCAGCACTATCAACGGTATGCTGATTAGCAGATAGACCCCCAGCCGACGTTTTTTGGATTTAAGAGCATTCATTATTTTTCAGCCATTTTCTTTTTTATCGATAGGATGTGGCCAATGATGTATATTGGCCATAGGTTGCTTTCTCCTTGTGCGATTTTTCATATTCTTTAACCAAATCTTCCACGGGTGTTTTCTTGTGGTAATGGCAAAGATTGCATGAATTCGGCTGTTTTTTAAGATCGCCGCCGCCCAATTTTACCGTGGCTGTCGGCGGAATAGCAAAGAAGGTATGCGATGCAATGTCGCCCGGAGTTGCCGACTTTGCCGTCATCGGCATATGACAGGCCTGGCAATTTCCATGATCATGAAGATTGTGTGATAAATGCTGCGTTCCGGCTAGAACACCGTGGCAGCTCTGGCACAGCAGGTTTCCGGTTAGGCGTAAACTCGAGCTATTTCCTGTGGACGGCTTGTGAGGATCATGGCACGACCAACATTTTACACCTTTGGAGAACATCACTGATTTTTGATAATCGGTAAATTGTTGGTGGTGACTTGTGGAACTGCCGTCCGGCCAGAATCTCTTTTTATCCTTTTCAGGCGTTACCTGATCATAATGAAAAGTAAGTTCATCACCCACCTTATACGTGTTGGGATACCCGAACTTCTTGTCCGTTGATTTTCCCCGGGTGTGACACTGGCCGCACACCATGTTGGCGCGGCGGTCGTCATATATTTTCCCTGGGTTAACAATCGTATCCAGTTTTTTGATATCCTCCACATTCACATGGTGGCTGCCCGGGCCGTGGCATGCTTCACAGCCGGCGCCGTTATCGGCCCAGGTGCTGTTGTATTTTCCGTCTTTAAAGTTCATTTTAAACCCGGTTGTATGGCATTTGGCGCAGTTTCTCTGCCAGGTCCGTGTGGGATCACTCCAGAATTTTCCATCGCCCGGGGTATGTCCCTTCAACCCGTGGTAGTCGACCCACTGCCGGGTTTTGATATTATATTGAACCGGTAATACCTGCAGCGCACCATTTGGAAATTTGGTAATATATCGCTGTTTCCAAACTCCGCCGATGTTATATACAATCTCAAATTCCTGCATTTTATCTGTATTTTTGTCGGCGTAGGTTTGCACATAATATTTGCCGTTTTTTGCGATCATTTGCGCCACAACTTTATTTTGGCCATCCCGCTTGTCTTGGATTTCAAGGGTGTTGTGGGACCAAAAATCCCCCACAACCGTCTTTTCATTGGATTCGGTAATCTTATACGGGTGTTTGGTGGATTTCCAGTTATAATAAATTTTGTCATGGCACTCGGCGCACCGCTTTGAACCGACATAGTCTTTCGGCTGATCCAGCGCGGTCTTGTCAATAGGTGTCGACAGAACTTCTTTTTTCGGACCACATCCCACGAATTGGAAAATCAAAACGACGACAAACACCAAAATTATTGAGACGATTATTTTTTTCATCTCTTCCCCCTTTTAAAGCACATTTCAAATTTTAAAAATTACGACCAAATGAACGGTGAAAAATTACATCGTCAGATGAGTTTTTTTATCCACCTCAACAGCCTGAACTATGAAAGCAAAACCAATTTCAAAAAATAATAATATTTAAACGCGAAATCGAATTACCAAAAAATATAACGTCTGGACAGCAGTTTTGACGGTTGGTAGCGGGATACATAAGTCCTTTTCGACGGTTGCGGCGTGCAGCAGGCCCAGAGAGCTACGGCAGTATGAGAACAGGTTCTGTATGGCGCTTAAGTGTTAACTTCTACTATTCCGTTGGCTTAGTATATGGGTTAAAGGCTGTATTTTTATTAAAATAAAGCTGTATATTTTATTGAGATTAAAACAAGCTGATGCGCTTCAATGCTTTTCCCTGAAAAGACATTTAATTCCACTAAATTCACGGTATGTTAAATGCTCATACTCAAGTTTCGCACCCCTGAAATGGTGCAAAACCGCTTAAAGCATCGGTTAGAGCGTCTAAATAGTGCTGAAAATCTTCATTAATTTTAAAAAGGTCAAAAATGGTTGAGAAGGAGACGAGAAAGAGGCCACGGAAGAA
>JABMQM010000645.1 GCA_013203195.1 Desulfobacteraceae bacterium
CCTTGCTCATCGAAAAAATATCTCATTTATGAATTGGAAACTACATAGTGCTCAAGTTTATTTATGGAGAGGCACTAATTAGGAGGAATTATGGCGAAAAAGAAAGCTGGCGCTCTTGTCCCGGTGGGGAAAAAAATCAAAAAAGAGCGGGTCAGAAAAAAAATGACCCTCGACAGGGTGGCCAATGAAACCGGTTTGTCTATCGATTATCTCAAAAAGATAGAAGCCGGCAAAGAGATCCCCCCTGTCGGCACCCTCCTGCAGATATCAAGGGCTTTAGAAATCGATTCGGGTTTTTTTCTCAGGGAAGAGGAAACGCGTTTAAAGAGCCGCATCCGAGCCTATACCAAACGTACCGACAACTATGCTTATACCACCATGACGCCGGGTGCGGAGAACAAGCATTTGAAGGCGTTCAAGGTTGAGATTGACGCCATGCAGGATCACAAGGGCGTCGGATACCAGCATGAAGGTGAAGAGTTCATCTATGTGCTGTCGGGTAAGATCGAAGTACTTGTAGGAGACCACGGAAATAAACTGGATACAGGTGATTCCCTGCACTTCAACTCGGGGATACGGCATCAGTTAAAAAATACCGGCAAAGAAAAAGCGGAGCTTATCGTTGTCATTTACGGACCGTGATTAGTGGTCAGGGATCAGGTGCCAGGGAACAGGGGTCAGGGATCAGGGGCAGGGAAAAGTAAATAGTGATCAGTGATCAGTAAGCAGTGCCCGTAGCCCAAAATCCGTAACCCGTTAAAGGGAGAATTATATGACAGTGAATCTTACCGATGAACAGATCATGATTCAGACCATGGCCAGGGAATTTTCAAGGAAAGTTGTGGCCCTTACCGCTGCAGAACGCGATAAGACCAAAGAGTTTCCGGCTGAAAACCTGAAAAAAATGGCTGAATTGGGCCTAATGGGCATGATGATTCCCTTTGAGTACGAAGGCAGCGGTGCCGACACCGTCAGCTATGTGCTGGCTCTTTCCGAAATTGCCTACTCCTGCGCCTCAACTGCTGTTGTCATGTCCGTTCATAATTCCATCGTTTGCGAGAGCATATATCGATTGGGGACCGAACTACAGAAGGAGAAATATTTAAAACCGCTGGCCAGAGGGGATATTATAGGTGCCTTTGCCATGACCGAACCCCATGCGGGCTCCGATCCCGTCATGCAATCGACTTCGGCCGTCCGGGATGGTGACAGCTATATATTGAACGGTACCAAGCGTTTTACAACTTCGGGCAGCAATGCCGGTTTGACCATCGTCACGGCCGTCACGGATGAGAACAAGCGTCATCACGGCATCAGCGCGTTTCTGGTTGAAAAGGATACGCCGGGATTCAGTGCAGGGAACGCAGAAGACAAAATGGGGCTGTGTGCTTCTGATACAACCGATCTTTTCTTCAAAGATTGCCGGGTACCTGCTGAAAACTTACTTGCCGGTGAAGGAGACGGTTTTAAGATCGCCATGAAAGCGCTGGACGGCGGACGTATCGGAATTGCAGCGCAGTCGATTGGTGTTGCCCAGGCAGCCTTTGACGCCGCCGTAAAATACGCCAAAACAAGAGAGCAGTTCGGCCGGATGATCTCCAAGTTCCAGGGTTTGCGCTGGATAATTGCGGATATGGCTACCGAAATAGAGGCTGCCCGACAACTGACCCTTTCGGCGGCCGCAATGAAAGACAAGGGCGTAAACCATACGGCCCAGGCTTCAATGGCCAAGCTTTTTGCCTCGGAAATGGTGAATCGAGTCACTGCAAAGGCACTGCAGATGCACGGCGGGTATGGATTTATCAAGGATTATCCGGTAGAGCGCTTTTACCGGGACGCCCGGGTATTTACGATTTACGAGGGGACTTCGGAGATACAGCGGGTCGTCATATCCAATCATATCTTGAAGGACAAGCGTCGTCCATAACCCTGAGACCTTTGAAAAACGCTCCCTTTTGACCCATTAGGGTATTAATCCGGTTTTACTTTCCGGCCCTGATCAACTTTAAATTGGTTTCCACCAGTTGAAGGATCTTTTTATTGTAGAACTCTCTTAAGAATTTTACCTGAATAGCGTCTGAAGCCTGTTTGAGGATGTTGGCGTTAATCGTCATAACCACACAATTTGTGTCCGCAGTTACTTCCGCCCTTCGGGGCATTTTATACAGGATAGCGGTCTCGCCAAAACAATCTCCCTGCTCCAGCAGCTTAACCTCTCCTTTTATGCGCAGCGATGCTTTTCCCTGGATAAGAAAATAAATATTATTGTCACTATCATCTTGCTTAATTATCCGCGAGTCCCTGTCGTGAAAACTCCAGGAAGAGATCCTGATAACATCCGAGAGGTCGGAATACTGAAAGTGCTTAAAAATAGGGAGTCGTTTCAAATAATCGAGCTTTTTTGTATCCTGCTTATCCAAAGCCCGGGAGTCTTTGCCTTTAATGCTGGGAAGCAGAGCCTCGGCAAATTCTTTGGCTGTTTGGAAGCGCGCCTCCTTTTTTTTACTGATAGCTTTGCTGACAACTGATTCCAGGTCAGGGGAAATGTCAGGGGCATGCTCTTTAACCGCCGCCGGGTCGATGTTTATAATTTTATAGATGATTTCATAAAAACTTTTGCCTTCAAAGGGACGTTTTCCAGTCAACAACTCATAGAACACAATGCCAAGGGAAAAGATGTCGCTGCGTTGATCTATTCCAGGATCGGATTGTGCCTGTTCCGGGGACATATAATGAGAGGTCCCGAAAGTCTTGTTGATATCTTGCGGATCTTCTTTTAAAAAGCGGCTGATGCCAAAATCCATCAGTTTTACTTCACCCCTTTTGGTCAGCATGATGTTGGACGGCTTGATATCAAGATGCATGTAACCCTTGTTATGGATGTATTCGAGGGCATAACAGGTGTTGTATATGATCTCCAGCACTTGACTGCGGGGCAGAAGGTTCCATTTGCGGCTGCTTGCCTGTAATCCTGAGCCTTCGATATATTCAAGGGCGATGAAGAACACGTCATTTTCGATACCGGCATCATATGTGATGACTATGTTGGGATGGATAAACTGAGCCGCAAGCCGGGCCTCTTTCAGGCATTGATTGAGCCTTTGTTTATCCGGCCCGATCATATCGATGGATGATATTTTGGCTATTTTTAAAGCAACGGTTCGTTCGAGAAAAGAATCGATTGCTTTGTAAACGATTCCCATTCCTCCCTCACCCAGCTTGGAGGAAATTTCGTACCGGTCCAGAGTTTTAATGTCTTGGTGGTTCAGCATGCAAAGAGCCTTAATATACCTTGAGTTCTTTTAAAATAACTTCATCGCCATAATCGCTTTTTAAAAAATTAGTTAATCTATTATTAATATATGGTTTTAACTTTACTAAATCACTTTCATTGACCTTTTTTTGGGTATCCGGGGAATTAAGAAACATCAAAATGCTGTCTCGGATCAGGGATTCAATTCCGGAATTTTGTTCCTTTAATTCAGTGCGATATCGCAGCTTCAAGGATATTTCGATATGCCTGTTTTCGCCCAAGTTGGTAATGATCGGGCCGAGTGTGTGATATTCATTTGATGATGTTGTGCTGTTTGCTCGCGGCCCCGAAATTAATAGAGGCTTGATGGCTTTATGATTCAAGAATAAAAACAAGGCGGCCAACACAAGAATAGTAGCAGCCGATACGATAAGTTTAAATCTAAACCCCTTTTGTGACTCTACCTCTACCTCTACATCTACCTCTACTTCTACTTCAGGTTCGGTTTCCTCGGGCTCTTCATAAATTGGCGTTTTAACAGGTTTTTTTGAAACAGGAATGGAAGCAGCGTCGGGCACTTCAAGTTTATCCAACTCCATTCCAAACTCAGGGTCATCGTATTCTTTGATATTATCTTTGTCTGCAGTCATAATTTTACACTTTCATTCAACTAAAAATAGTAAATTATCCCTGATAGGTCAAATTAAATATAAAAATGATTGATATTCATGTATGAGTATATTATTCGATTATGTGATTATGACCAAAAATTGCCCGGAGCTTATTGCAGCACATATTTTAATATTGATGAATACGTAAAAAGATCGTTTATCTGGACTATAACAAGACCATCATTAAGAGTGTTTTAACTGAGTAACGTATGGGAAAAAATCTAACTGTCCTGCTGGCTGATGAAAATCATGTTGCTCTTGAAGAGCTTGCTAAGATTTTCAAAAGCCTTGGTTTTACAAATATTATTCAATCCGACAACGCCGGTAATGCCTGGACGATGATTCAGCTTAAGGAACTGGAATGTGTCGTTTCAGCCTGGGAAATGAAAGAAATGTCCGGACTGGCCCTGCTTAGAATTGTCAGATCAAGTGACAGGTTTTTTAACCTGCCGGTTTTTTTGATGCATTCGCCCTATACCAAAGGCATGGTGGTTTCGGCTGGACAAGAAGGTGTTACGGGATTGGTGGTAACACCTTTTAGTGCGGGCAACATTAAAAAGAAGATGGAGGCGCTTAAATTCACTGTCCTTGACCC
>JABMQM010000646.1 GCA_013203195.1 Desulfobacteraceae bacterium
ACCAAAACGGCATCGGCCCCCATCTCCATGGCTTCGGCGGCGTGGGAGGGTGCTCCCAGGCCGGCATCCACCACTACCGGAATATTTGCCATTTCAATGATGATTTCAATGGATTCTCTGGTTTTAATGCCCTGTTTTGAGCCGATGGGTGACCCCAGGGGCATAACCGTGGCCGTGCCGACATCCTCTAGTCGTTTGGCCAAAATCGGGTCTGCATGAATATAGGGCAGCACCACGAAGCCGTCCTTTACCAGGATTTCGGCGGCCTTAAGGGTTTCGATGGGATCAGGTAGCAGATAGCGAGGGTCGGGAGTAACCTCTAATTTGACCCAGGGTTCGCACCCGGCTGCCCGTGCCAGGCGCGCCAGCCTAACCGCTTCTTGGGCATCTCTGGCACCCGAGGTGTTGGGAAGCAGAAGATAACGACTGGTGTCGATGGCATTCAGAAGGTCATCCTCGGGATTTTCCAGATCCACCCTTCTCAAGGCTACGGTGACGATTTCAGAGCCCGAGGCCTCGATGGCCTTTTGCATGACGTTGTTAGACGAGAATTTTCCGGTACCCATCAACAGTCGCGAAGAAAAAGGGCGGCCGGCAATGATCAGAGAATCATCCATGTTAATTTACCTTTTCAATAAAAAAAACCGTTTCCGATTAAGGAAACGGCTACCGATAAGCACGGAAAAGATTCCGCGCTTACAGCCGTTTCCCTCCGTTGGCATTATCCACGTCAGGTCTTAAGGGTATTTTCTCAGCTCGATATACGAGCACCCCTAACGACTATTAATGCAATGTGTTAAACATAATTGCATGGTCGTCAATTGTCAAACATTGGTTTTTTAAAGACCTCTTAGGTATAGCGCTTAAGGATTAAAGTGGCGTTGGTGCCCCCAAAGCCGAATGAATTCGTAAGGGCAATATCAATTTGGGCTTTCCGGGCTTGACCGCTGACATAATTCAAACCTTTGCATTCTTCGTCAATACTATCAAGATTCAGAATCGGCGGGACGATATTATCCCGGATAGACAATACGCATAAAGCCGCCTCAATAGCGCCAACAGCCCCCAGGCTGTGCCCTAGCTGAGATTTGTTCGCGGTAATGAAAGGCTTCTCTTTGCCGGCCCCAAACACCTCTTTTAAGGCTTTTGCTTCGTTAATATCGCCTTTAGGGGTGGAGGTTGCATGGGGATTGATCAAATCGACATCTTCCGGGCTGATTCCGGCATCTTCAAGGGCTATGCGTATGCACCGGATCGCTCCGTCAATATCAGGATCTGTAATATGGCTGGCATCCCCGGTCATGCCGCAGCCGGCCATTTCAGCATAAATTTTGGCCCCCCTGGCCAGGGCATGTTCCAGCTCTTCCAAAATTAGAACCCCCGCGCCTTCTGCCATAATAAAGCCGTTGCGATCTTTATCAAAGGGACGGGAGGCCGATGCCGGCGTTTTGTAATTAGACGACAACGCCTTGAGGGCATGAAAGCCTGCAACCGTAAGAGGTGTAATCGAAGCTTCCGCTCCCCCGCAGAGAATTGCATCTTCTTTGCCGATTTGAATGCGCTGAAACGCCTCTCCGAGCGCGTGCGCTCCGGAAGCACAGGCTGTTGACAGACAGGCGTTAATGCCTTTGGCCTTGAAAGAGATGCTGACATTACCGGCTGCCAAATTCGGAATTTCACGTGGAATTAAAAATGGCGACACTTTTTTCCCTGCTAAAAGGCGCAGGTGTTCTCTTTCCAAAGTTTGAATTCCGCCTTGCCCTGAACCGATAATAACGCCGACACGATTAGGGTCAATGTCGCCATTCTCCAACCGAGTGCCAGAATCAGCCACCGCCTCTAAAGCCGCTGCATCGGCATACTCTATAAAAGGATCCATATATTTTGTCTGTTTTAAATCCTCTTTAGAAAAAGCAGGCTTTCTTTGCTTGATGATATCTTTGATATTGAAGCCTTTAACTTCCCCGGCGATAAAAGGGAATTCGTCTGATAAGTTATACTTAGCTTTGATTTTTTCTAAATCACCCCAACCGGCAATCCAGTCGATGCCCGAGCGGCAATCGAGAATAGCCTGCCAGGTTGAAGGCACATCTAAACCTAGGGGCGTTACCACGCCTAAACCGGTCACGACCACTCTTCTTAACACTAGTGTTTTGCTCATTGTTTTAATTCCTTAGATTGGGTAAAGATCAAAAGGTGGCGTTTAGTTCATAACAATAACCAGCAGAAGCAGTATGGTGTATAGAGAATTATATTAAATGCATGATGTTACACTGTCAAGCGATTTAAAGTCGCCATCAAAGGCTACAATGTGGTAACCAAAAAAACAATGCGATGAGAAATTTGGGATAAGATCTGGGTTGAGGGCGATCCGGTCGCAAAGTACCCGGAATGGCACAATGAACCCATGTCAATAACGAAGATAAACTGCCGGAGGAAAAGAGGGAAAAGAGCCTGAAACTCGCCTTTCATAACAGTTGTCGGGACTACCATGAACGACTAAAAAAGAAGGCCCCGCAAACTTATGAAAAAATACCCACTAAACATGAAAAGTGCCATCAAGAGCAAGATGCTGAATAAACACCAGTTTTATTTGTCAACAACGCCGCCGACGACAAAGGAGAAGGCACCCACACTAAGCAACAAAATATACATAGGCATTGTTGTGACATATTTTAAGTTTTTTTGGATGCTATGCCATGAAATACCATCAATCCATTTAAGATAGGCTGCATCAAGAACGTCAACCATGCTTAAACCCTTCCAAACTATTTCACCTGGAGTCATCATTGATGATAT
>JABMQM010000067.1 GCA_013203195.1 Desulfobacteraceae bacterium
CTTCGGACCGCAACGGCATTTCATTTTAAAGCTATGATGCGATCTGTACGCTGTTGCAGTTGAGCCCGGACCAATATGTCGAAGCCAGAAACAGCCTTTTAGGTAAAGATCTGATCGCCTTTGACAGTACCGTTTTCCAGGTGCTTGCGTTGCCGCAAAAACCGAAGGCAGGTTCATCTACAAAACCTGTTATCAGTTCCAGGCAGCAAGAAGGTGCTGCATCCGTAGGGGAGATCATCGGGCGATTTTTAAAAGCAGGCTAAGCATTGATTGACAAACATGTCATAGAATCCATCGAATGGATCGAAACGCAACTTGAGCAAGTTGGCCTGACCGTAAAAGCATTGGAGCAGGCGGTGGCGGATTATTTGCAGTGGATGGAATCGGTTGGATACAGCCAGAAAAGCCGGCAAAACTATCAGCGGCAACTCGACAAATTTATGCGGTTTGTCAAACAAAGCCGATTGGACTGGGATGCTATATTCAAATTACAAACGCTCCAGCGCTTTAAAAAAGTACATGCTGTTTCTGCGACCCATTCAATTACAGGACTTTCACGGTATCTTTTTCGACAAAAACGAATCTCTATGCCCATAGAAAAAAAAGAGTATCTGTTGCCGAAAAGCTATGAAGATTTTTTGGCCCATCATCAAAGAAGCCACGGCATTGCTCATCAGCAAATTAAGCGGATCAAAAGAGTCCTTGCGGCTCTAGATGCTTACCTGCAAAGCCATGGAATCAATCTTTCATGGTTAACGATCGAGCAGGTAGATGCTTTCCTGGTAGAATTTTTTGCGCCCTTTACATCGACAACATGCAAGACCTACCGCTCGATGATTCGGGGATTTTTAAGATATTTGTACCAGGAGCGAAAAATTATAAAAAGAAATCTTGCACCGCTGGTCGTCGGCGCTCCTATGTTTGGCAAGGCTAAACCGCCTAAGTTTTTGCGGCCGGGGGAAGTACAAGGAGTTTTTGCCGGCTTAAAGCTTTCTTCTTCAAAAGATATTCGCACCTGTGCCATGGTACATATAGCCTACACTTTAGGACTGCGGCCAAAAGAAATCAGCCGAATCAGCCTGGATGATATCTCCTTTACAAAGAAAGAACTGACACTTAGAGCCCGAAAAGGCGGTAATCCCATCAAACTGCCACTACCCGATATAACCATCAAAGCTGTCGCCGCTTACCTGATCGGTGTAAGGCCGGAAAGTAAACACAGAATACTGTTTTTAAGCCTTAAAGTTCCCCAGGGACCACTTTGTCCGGGTGTGGTCGGTCAATACATCAGTCAATGTATGAAAGCGATTCATCCTTCTTCGACAGCTTACTGGCTGCGGCATACCTATGCTCAAAACCTTTTAGAAGCCGGTGTGTCGGTTTATGAGATCAAAGAAATGCTTGGGCACGACAGTATCGAGGCTACCCGAAAATATCTTCATATCCATATTAAACTCATGCGGAAGGTCCTGTTTGATGAAAAACTTTGAGAGCTTTCTTGCTCCCCAACTTAAAGAGTTTATGGCTTATCGTCAAAACTTGGGCTATGCGACAAAGACTTTATTGTCTCATCTAAAAACTTTTGACCAGTACCTAAATGAAAAAAAGCCTGAGCTAAGTTTATTACAACCCTCATTTTTTCTTGAGTTAAGAGCCAATCTTAAAATGGAGCCAACATCAGCAAATAAAGTTATTTACGCCACGCGCGACTTTTTTCAATTTCTGGTGCGAAAGGGACTCTGCACAACAAATCCTCTCCACGATATCCCACCGCTGCCTGAAAATAGATTTATCCCGTTTGTTTTCTCACCGGATCAGGTTGATCAGATCCTGTCCGCCGTTTGCGAAAGAATACGAAAATCCCCAAAATACTTTTTGAAAGATTTATGCGTCTATCTTGCTATTGTTTTACTGGCCCGGTGCGGAATGAGAATCTCAGAACCCTTGCGACTGCTGCGCAGTCACTATCGCTCGGACGAAAAAACGCTTTATATTGAAAAAACCAAATTTAAAAAAGATCGGCTGATCCCGATCCCTTTATCTGCGGCAGATGAAATCAATAATTATCTGGCCGTACGAAAAGCCTTGCTGGGCAAGGATCCAAACCCATACCTTTTAGTACGCAGCAAACAAAAAAGGTTGAAAGATTATCAAATTCGTTCTGCCTTCCACCAGGCGGTACAAGATGTCGAACTCCATCAGCCTCGACAGATTATGGGCAATACCGTTTTCAGTGCACCTGTGCCCCACAGTCTAAGGCACTCTTTTGCCGTAAATACCTTAAGGTGTGTCAAAGAAAAGGGCAGATCGCCCCAGAATGCCCTGCCGGTGCTGGCTATCTATATGGGCCATTGTAAATACAAGCATACCATCAAATATCTTAAAGTATTAGATGCCGAGCAACGTAAAGGGTTGGCTGATTTTGTTTTCTCTAATCGTGAGGATATATGAAGCTTTCAACTTGTATCTATAAATTCTTCGATCAGTACCTTCCCAGCATAAAAGGCAGCAGCAGGCGAACTATTCAAGCTTACCGGGACACCTTCACCCTCTTTCTGCCATTTGCTGCCCGGCACCTTTCCATCAAAATCGAATCGCTTAGGGTCAAACATCTTTCTTCCGATTTGATACTGGCCTTTCTCGATTACCTGGAGTCAGATCGTAACAATGTCACCCGTACACGTAACCATCGTCTGGCAGCTATAAAATCCCTGGCTAAAATGATCCGGTTTATGTATCCGGAACACCGGGAAATTGTCGCAAGGATACTGGGCATCCCTCAAAAACGTACCCAAAGACAACTCATCGGCTTTTTGTATCCCGATGAAATCCTTAACGTCTTTGAATCGGTCGACCTCAAGAAAAAGGAAGGCTTCCGTGATTATACGATCCTGCATCTGCTTTATGACTCGGGTGCAAGAGCCAGTGAAATCACAACGCTTAACCTCGACTACTTCAATCCTGAGCAAAAAACGCTGGCCATCCTGGGTAAAGGAAATCTCTATCGACAAATCAAACTCGAACCCAAAACCGTTCAGCTCCTCAAACTGTATATCGCCAAATACCGGCCGGCCCCAAAACTGTTATATCAACACCGTTTGTTTATCAACCAGCGCAAAACAGAGCTTACCAGACACGGCATTTATCGAATCTGCAAGAAATATCTTCTTAAAACTTTGAGCCCCAAACGTCTTAAAGATATCAATCCGGTCCATAGCTTCCGGCATGCCTGTGCTGTAAGAATGCTCTCTTGCGGCAAGCCAATCTCTGATATCAGAAACCGCTTAGGGCATGAAAATATTCAATCCACTATGGTGTACTTGCATATGGATTTGAACCGCAGAAAAGCGGTCCAGAGAAAATTTATCGAATATATCCAATCCAATCTTTCTTGTGATTCGAAGATAGAAGAATTAATTGATTGGGAAAATAGCAAAGGTATTCTGGAATGGCTCGATAGCCTCTAAACGGTTACTGCAGCCATTGGGCAGATCAGATGTGGAGGGTTTGAACACAGATTGTTATGTTGTGAGTTTTATTGCAAATATGTAACTAACTCTATAACCTGCTATTATTAATGCAAATCCGAACTTCCAAAGCCACTTCTATAAAACCTTATATTTTCAATGAGATAGATCCACTCGCAACATAAAGGCAGACATCTTGCATTTTGGTTCCAGAGGCCAAAGCGCAAGATATGGGATTTTCCGATCTTCCACCTTGCCCTGTCCACAAAAATGTCTATTGCTCGAAAGCTAAAAGGTGAGATCTGAGGTTTCCTTTCTTTTTGCCTAAACCAATCTTGCTTCGTATATTTTTTCTGTGCGTGTCAACCGTCCTTGGAGATATTTTCATAAGCTTGGCAATTTTTTTAGATTGATAGCCTATCTTTACCATATTTACTATCGTGATTTCTCTGGGTGTCAGGCTTAAATATTTCAGGGATAGCTTTCGAGTGAATGGTGATACTATTTCGTCTAAATTTGATTCTAAAATATTCAAAAAGGCTTTTTGGTAATCATCCAGTTTAGTTTGATTAATTTTATCAAAATATGGTAAAATCAGTTCTTTTACGTTGGTCATCACATTTTCTTCAACTTCTGTTTTATCCTCTGCTCTTTTTTTCAATAAAACTTTCATTGCGATATTAAGTTCTTCAAGACTTTTTTTCTGGAGTTCCAATTCTCTGGTTCGTTCCTCAACTCGTTGTTCAAGCTCATCGTGAGCTTTTTGCAGCGCCTCCTCCGCTTTCTTTTGCTCAGTGATGTCTCTCACGGATGTTAGCCTTACTATTTTTCCCTCGTGAGGGATTTGCCTGCCGTGGAGAATGATCGGGAATATTGAGCCATTCTTTCTAAGCCCTTCAGCTTCGTATGCCTCAGAATATCCCTCTGTGGCATTTTTACCCACTATTTCGCGCATTTTCGGAGATGCAAGCTGAGTTACATTGATTTTCATGTCAAGCATTTCAGTCACTGAATCGTATCCAAACATCTCAACAAATCTGTCATTGCCATCTAAGATCAATCCTTTTTCATGGAAAGCAATCCCTTCGATAGTTGCAGCAGCAAGCAGCTTGAACTTCTCTTCACTCTCCCGCAGCGACTCCTCAGCCTGCTTACGCGCGGTGATGTCTTGGCCTATTGCAAGATTCCCGATGACTTTACCTTCAGAATCTTTGATCGCTTTATTTCTCCATGAAATCCAGACAATCTCTCCATTTTTGCAAATGTTTTGATTTATGTTCTCTTCAAATTCTTCAGGTATTTCGAGAATGTCTTGCGCCAAGGTACCCAAGCTGCGCCCGGAACTTTCCACCTTTGGAACGATAATCATCACATCTTTCCCGAGAATTTCGTCTTGGCGGTACCCAAAGAACCTCTGGGCGTATTCGTTAAAGAAAATTATTTTACCATTAAGATCATATCTTAATATGATGCTGTTTGCGTTTTCGACAAGTTCGCGATATTTCTCCTCGCTTTCCCGCAGCGACTCCTCAGCCTGCTTGCGCTCAGCATCAACTTTAGCAACATAGAGGGTCATCTCAATAGTGATTTCAAGGTCTTTATCCTGGAATGGTTTGACAATAAAGCCAAAAGGATAAGTCAATTTGGCTCGTTTAAGCCTGTCCTTATCTGCGTAGCCGGTAATGAATATAACCGGTATATCATATTGAGTGCGTATTCCCTCAGCAGCTTCAATCCCGTCTATTTCGCCTTTAAGAATAATATCCATTAACACTACATCAGGCGCATTTTCTTTTACCTTCCCAATGGCTTGTTCTCCATAACCGACTATTGCGGCGACACCGTATCCAAGTTTTTTCATCCGGCTTTCCAAGTCCATTGCGATAATGCCGTCATCCTCCACAATTAAGACTTGTGCTTTTTCCATGGCTCTATATCCTTGGTTTATATACGTGGTGTAAATTCATGATAACTTGAGAATCATCTAAAAGGCGCCTCCCAATCGCAAAAAAGGATGCGATTTGTTATAGGTGGTTAACCCAAACATAAACCCCTAAACAAAAGGAGGCGCTTCATGGAACTATACGCTGGATTAGATCTTCATTCAAGAAATACTTACATCGGTATCATGGACAAAGCATTCAACCGTGTATTCAAAAAATGAGTTCCGAATCATCTGGAACTCATTTTACAAACACTTGAACCTTTTCGGGATCGAATCAAAGGGTTTGTGGTTGAATCCACCTACAATTGGTACTGGCTGGTAGACGGTCTTATGGATAACGGATATTCAAGCGCTCATTTAGCGAATCCAGCTGCTATCAAACAATATGAAGGATTAAAGCATAGTGACGATCAGCACGATGCCTTCTTTCTGGCCCAGCTTCTGATTTTAGGCATTTTACCACAAGGGTATATTTACCCTAAAAAGGGTCGTCCGGTGCGCGATCTGGCCCGCAAGCGGATGTTCTTGGTTAAGCACAAGACCGCTCATATTTTGAGCCTGCAATCGTTAATTCAGCGCTGCTGTGCAATCAAAGTCAGTGCCAATGACATCAGAAATCTGACGGTCAAAGAATTAGAAATGTGGTTGCAAGAAGAATATCTGGTCCTATCCGCCCAGGCCAATTTAGACAGTATCAATTTTCTTAAACAGAAGATTAAAGACTTAGAAAAAGCGATCAAAAAGAATGTAAAGCTCAAAAAGCCGTTTCAGCAATTACAGACAGTGCCCGGCATCGGTCCTATTCTGGCCATGACCATTATGCTGGAAGTCGGTGATATTGGCCGTTTCCCCGAAGTCGGCGATTTTGCTTCCTATTGCCGCTGTGTATCATCCCAGCGACTCTCCGATGGCAAAAGAAAAGGAAGCGGCAACCGCAAAAACGGTAATCGATATTTGAGCTGGGCATTTGTCGAAGCGGCCCAATTGACCCGTAGATACAATGAACACTTCAGAAAATACTATAACCGTAAAGTTGCTCAGGCAAATACAAGCCTTGCAACTAAAGCGCTGAGCAACAAACTGGCGCGCATCTGTTATTACATAATGAGAGATCAGGTTCCTTTCAATGAGGAACTGTATTGTCCTTAACCGGGGACTGCAACGGTGATCCGTTGATGTAGGTGGTTCAAAACCCTATGACTTGCGTGGCACACCGTTGCACTCCCCTAAACAAAATTCCAGGCGGATGTCCTTTTTTGTGATCTGCCCTTGTCATGAGCCCGCTATGGTTGGCCCTTTTGGAGCCCTATGTTTTGTAACAATCCATTGGACATGGCAAGGTACCGATGTTTCTCTGGGGTCCGCTTACCGGACCAGGGGTCACTAAGAAAAAAGATGGTTGCTTCGCTACGAGATTAGGTCTCTTTGCAATGCAACTGTCAATTCTATCTTTTCTTAAATGGCCTTGATCCTGATGGGTGCCTGGTAGCAGATCAGCTAAAGGTCAGCGCCAAAACACTTGAAAAACCCGGGAGCAGATAAACAAAAGGGGCTTCTTTCGCACTGGAACGTTGACCCTGCAAAAAAAAAATTATATCATTTTTTGCGATGGATAGGTGTTTTCTCTTGACAGGGGCCTTTTAATGGGTGCCTGGATCATGCATTTCTAATAATTGAAGATACTAAAAGGGAATCAAAACCTCAACACCAATAAAAAAGGGCAGAGCCGAATCGGCTTCACCCTCTTTCAAATTTAGGGTGTGTAGCCTTGCCTTCAATGGTCAAGAAATGGTTAAAAGTACCCCCTGTTTTCCCTGGCTGTCCTTGGGTTGCTCGTTTTATTGATTCCTAATCCATATGCCGCAAATTCGATCCTTGCCGGGGGCACCAATGAATTTAAGAGGCTATGATGGTAATCATAACCCCTTTTGCCTGCACACCTCCCAACTGTTCTGTGTCTCAGTCAGCCCTATAAGTGCAGCTGTTATGGTGCGCACGAGATTAACCCGCCTGTGCCGTCAAAAGGCAGCAAAGAGCTACCCATACCGCTGCCTTCGGGTCTGTTTCGGTTTTTTTCAAGTTCGTCGTGTATTTTCCCAGAACAAGACCATAAGGCCGATAGCACTCTCTGCACAAGTCTCCGTCTCCAAACGGACTTGGATGCCTAGCATTACGAATGGTGAAAAGGGGAAATTTTTCACTGCATTTCCGGCAGGTCGCCATGGCTTACCTCAACATTCATTTCTTGCCGCGGCGATCTTTAATGAAAAAATAAATAAGATATGCCACCCCTACCAAGCTGGCAATTTTGAAAATAGCTAATTCGCCGAATAGTTCCTCCATATTATTAACACCTCACAGTTGATCTGATTTAAATCAATTTATAACACTATCATAGTTGTGCATATCACACAGATCAGGCCTTGGCAATTTATCAGAACTTCGACCGCTTTTAACGTATAGACGAGCTTTTAGCAATCTTTGATATAGGAAGTGAACTATAGGGCTAAAAAATGGTTTGTGGATTTTACTTTTCTTTGGAAGTGGGCTTTTTATATGGCTGACTGGTTCCTTTTTCAAAA
>JABMQM010000647.1 GCA_013203195.1 Desulfobacteraceae bacterium
GTGCCAAGGGGGTCGGGGGTCAGGATACAAATTTCATCTGAATTTTATAACGCCCGTCTAAATGAGGTATAACTCATAAAGCAAAACTCATTTGCCCCCTGATCCCTGATCCCTGGTCCCTTCCTAATTGTGTTTTGGCACAATTAGGGTACAATTATGGTTGCATCAAGCTGAAAAGCTTAAGTTTTTTGCCGGGTTTGCCGATATATATCCCGAGATGCCGAGACAAGAGGATTTTTTATTTGACTTTTAGTGTTTAGCGTTTTAACAAGCGGGTAAACATTATGTAGCTCAAACGAAATACAAACCTGCAAAACACCTGATGAGTGGCCTTTTGTAAATTCTTAAAAACTTGACAATTTGATATATTAAGCGATGGAAGAAGCTGAAATAATACGAGATAAACGCAGATTCGACATTTTCAAACAGCTGCAAAATGATAAGACGCTGATTAAGATGTACGTGCTGGGCCGGCAGTATGAGCGCTTAACCGTCGTTACCGGCACCCGCTTTGAAAAGAAGACCCCCTATTTTCTTATCGATCATCCCGAGGGTTTCACAAAAGCTGTCGCTAATGACGATAACTGTCGCATTCACTTCGAATTTGTTGGCAATGATAATCTGGTTTATGCTTTCAAAACAACCGGCAAAGCGACTATAGGCGGCAAAATATGCCTACGCTTTCCAGAAGTCATAACTCGCGTACAGAGAAGGAAAAATTTCAGAATGGTACCTCCTCTGGGCACGAAAATGTATATTGGCAAAAGCTTGGGCAGGCTGGAAATGAATGTTGTTGACATTAGCCAGGGAGGAGCACTTGTTCTGCCTGTCAATCTCGATATGCAACATCCAAACGGTTCCGTCTTTAAAGTCGGGAGCAAGCTAAGGAATATTGAACTTACTTTTCCATTTGAAGAGAAAGTTTTTATAGTGCATGTTGATGAGGCGCAGGTAAGAAGGCTGGGTAAACAACCTGTAAACAACCGAATTAATTTTGCTCTTCAGTTCACAGACATCGATAAAAACCAGCAAAAAATACTGATCGATTTAATCTTTACCCTCCAGCGAAATACTCTCCGAAAAAGGATGTAAAACCAATAGGTTCTGCCTGCTGCTTGCGGGCGCGTTGAATTCGTGACTTTTTAGGGGTGCGAAACTTGAGTTGATACAGAAGTTGCATGGCTTTATTTAACAGTAGAGATATACTGCTCGATTATGCTGTGAAGTTCGACCGTCATTTCATGGAATTGGATTCCCAGGGTCGTCTTCTGACTATCTTTTGTAATATTTTTTACTATTCCTGAAACCATCTGTTCATCCGGATTTCCGGGAAAATGACATCGCAAGGCGATTTGATCATCATTCTGCACAACCGGCAGCTTCATGTTCTTTGCGGCTTTAATTAAACAACGACATCCTTTTTCGTTTATGTCTAAGATAATTCCCTGTGTCTCTTGATCTTTGATTTTTGTTATAGCGGGAAGGTAACAGTCGATCCTTTTCGTTAAACGCAGATCGTGCTTTTCAATTACTTTTGGATACTCTAAGAAAAGCAATCTTTTAGGAGTATAAAGGGCTTCAATCAGTTTGGTTTGGAATCCAAAAACAGAACCTTTATATATATATCGAACAGTGATTTCGTTTCCTGGAAAAAGTTTATGTTTAATGCCGCTAATACGTAGTTTGTGTGGAAAAACCGGTTCTTTTATAATGAGATATTCGTCTAACTCCATCCCGACGAAAATAGTTTGATAGCGTGACGGAATTCCTTTGATTTCAACCTGTAACTGACCGCCTATCTCTATGCTGACACGCTTTTCTGTTTCTAAATTATCGCCTTCTCCATCCGTCATATTTACCTCCAAGAATGGTAATTGTCCGTCTAAAACCGGGTGCTGAACACCCGGTTGCAAACGCTTAAAACACCGACGTGGCTCACTCCTGAATGAAACGTTCTTTTAGAGGTCTCTTTTAGGTCAAGAGGACAGCCTAAGTTGAGCGATTTTTTAGCAAAGAGGCTTACCGAAGCCTTGATGGGCAAAAAACAGGTGCAGATCAAGTAAAAAACCGCTCACATTAGGTATAGGATAAATGCGACTGGATGTCAATTGTAGCTATCAATCTCAAATAATTATTGACATTCAGAATGTTAACTGAATATTGAATCAAAACTTGATGATCTTTTAAAAAGTCACGAATTCAACTATACGAAGGAGAACCCATCATGACTCTCACCAAAGCTCAAATCATCGAAGCAATCAGAATCAAAAACGGACTCTCAAAGAAACAATCCACTGAAACAATCGAA
>JABMQM010000648.1 GCA_013203195.1 Desulfobacteraceae bacterium
AAAGATGCGGGATTTTGAGGAGCAAAACAGCGCCAACATTGCAATGGATGCCGAAGGATCGAGGGCCTATCTGACGACAAGTGAATGGCAGCTCGGCTATTGCATGGAAGAATGGCTCGGGATAAGGTTCTACAAGACCAGAGAAATCAATGCTTAAATGTTCTGAGCGGGCTCAAGCCTTGATCAGTGATTAGTGTAAATTATTATACGATATCAAGGTGTTGTTGACCACACTTGCCTAATTTTTATCCGCTTATCCGGCTTCAGATATCTGCAACTTCACCATGAATCTTGATAATTCTTTTTCTATTTGTTATTCAGGACCTGTACAAGGAGGCCGATTTCCGTAAGGGATCGGGTGGTCCGGGCCGGCAAAGAGGAAAGATTCATCGATTGGAACAATATCGTTGAAGCATGGAGGGGTAATAAACAATGAGCTTTTGCTTTCTGCATACAGGCGACTGGCAATTAGGGATGACCCGCCACTTTTTCTCAGAAGGGGTCCAGGAGAGATTTGCCCAGTCCCGATTTGATGCCATCCGTGAACTTGGTCGCATCGCTAAAGAAGAGGATTGCCGGTTTATGGTGGTATGCGGCGATGTATTCGAGTCAAACCTGGTTGATCGAAAGACCGTCTCGCGCGCTATAGAGGCTTTGAAGGATGTGCCTGTACCTGTATACCTGCTTCCCGGCAACCATGATTCGCTCAACGCTGCATCCGTCTACCGCGCCACGACTTTTTTAGAACGAAAGCCGCCCCATGTCCATGTGATTGAGGACACGAATCCTATTCGCGTTGACGAAGGCATTGAGATAATAGGAATACCCTGGCCATCGAAACGCCCCCTGCAAGATCTGGTTGCATTGACAACAGGACAGCTTGAAGCCGCAGTCGATACTACGCGTGTTTGTGTTGCCCATGGGATGGTGGACAGCCTTTCTCCTAATCTTGACGATCCGGCTCTTATTTCTCTTAGTTCAGCCGAAGCCGCGATAGCACAGAATAAGATTCATTACCTGGCTTTGGGAGATCGACATTCTCTTACCAAGGTAGGTGGCAGCGGTTGTGTGTGGTACGCGGGCACTCCCGAGCAAACGGATTATAACGAGGTGAAACCGGGCTTTGCCCTTGTCGTTACAATCAACGGAGGTGGCGTAACTACAAAAGAGGTGAATATCGGAAGATGGAAATTCATCGAACGTGATCAAATAGACCTCAATACCAAAGAGGACATCGATGCGCTTCGTGCCTGGGTTGAAAATCTTGGGGACAAAGAACGAACCGTTGTCAAATTGGGTTTTGTCGGCGGTCTCTCGTTATCACTCCATAGCGAGCTTGAAGAGCTTATTTATCATGTTCAAGAAATTCTGGGAGCAGTCGAAACACGTATGGACAATCTTGTCGTAATTCCGGAAGATGCCGATTTCACAGACCTTGGGTTTTCGGGTTTTGCCAGTAATACTGTTGAACGGTTGCGGTCAAATGTTGAAGATTCAGGTTCCGATGCTGATACTTCACGCGATGCCCTTGCTCTTGTCGTTAGACTTGCAGGGAGGGAATTATGAGACTTCTGCGTCTCCGCCTGGCCAATTACCGGGGCATTGATGAATCCGAGGTGCAATTCGGCCGCCATGGTTTAACCATTGTAGAGGGTCCGAATGAAACGGGAAAAACCAGCCTTAGTGAATCAATAGGGCTTCTTTTCGATTATCTTGATTCGAGTAAGCACCGGAGTATCGATGCAGTCAGGCCTGCACATCATGACGCAGGCCCAGAGATTGAATTGGAAGCAGAAAGCGGTCCTTATTGTTTTACTTACTTCAAGAGATTTTACAAGAAACCGGAAACTACCCTGACTATCAAAAGTCCCAACCCGGAAAACCACACCGGGCGCGAAGCTCATGAACGTGCCCAGAAAATTCTCAGCGAAACCATAGATATTGATTTGTGGAGAGCACTTTGCATTCAGCAAGGTGAAGCAATCCAGCAGGCCAATTTATCAAGGCAGACGTCATTGTCGGCCGCCCTCGATATTGCTGCGGGAGGCCATCAAGCAGATCCAAGAGAGGAAAGCCTTTTCGATAAGGTTAAAGAGGAGTACGGACGCTATTTCACGGAACGCGGCAGTGAAAAAAAGGAATTGCAGGAGGCCCAAAAAGCCCAGGCGGAATCAGAAGCAAAAGTTGTTTCACTGGAAAAACAGATCCAGAACTTGGAAAAGGATATAATTCGGGCTGCAGATCTCGGCCTGGAACTGGAACGATTGAAGAAACAAGAGCAGGATCTTCGCGTGGATCTTTTTGACTACATGAAATCCCTCGATGAAATTAAAAGTCTGGAAACCGTTCTGGAAACTGCTCGTCTTAAGTTGGAGTCGGCACAAAAATCTGAGCAGGCCGCAAAGCGCGATAAGGCCGTGCGCCAAGACCTTATAGAAGCGGTCTTAAAAGCCCAAAAAGCACACGCGGAACTCGAAGAATCCAGCAAATCTTCAACCGCATCCGTCAAGAAGTCTGAGACCGATATGGAGAAGGCACAATCGGATTCATTCGCAACTGAAGCGCAGCGTAAAGCGGCCGAATCACTGCTTAATCTGCGTCGTGCGGATTTTGATTACTTCAACAATAAGCTGCATTTGGAACAACTGAAGGAACGTAAAGAGCGCATCGATCGCGCACGGGAAGAAGCGGCCCTTTCTGAAGAAGTGCTCGTGAAAAACAGTGTAGACGAAGCAATTCTGAAAACAATACAGAAGGCTGAGCGCTCGCTAATTACAGCTCGGGCGATGTTGGAGACAGGCGCACCGAATGTTCTGCTAAGAGGGCTGACCGACCTCGACTTCCAGATTGATGGCGAGCATACTACTATCGCAAAAGACGAGGAGCGCAATTTATCCGTGTCTGATCGGATTCGCGTGACGATTCCAGGATCTTTGCAGATGGACTTGACCGCTGGGTCAAGTTCATCTGATCTTTTGAAAAAGGTTGAGGAAGTAAAGCAAAAGCTTGATGTCTTATGCAATGATGCAGGAGTGAGCAATACGGATGAGGCGAGACAATCCTTTGAAGCCAGACGGGAAGCGCAGCAGTCTATAGCGAGACGAAAGGAAGTCGAGCAAGAGAACCTGCGCGATCTCACCTATGAAGAACTGGAAAGAAAGGTCCTAGGGCTGGGAAAAGGTGTTCCTGCTTATCCAACTGCCCGGGTACCGAAACCCGATCTTCCTCCAAATCTGGCTTCCGCGAAGGAGGCATTAAGAAGTGCGGAGGCCGGGCTTGAAAGGGACAACGAGGCATGGGAAGTAGCAAGAACAGAGCTGGATTCGGCTCGCAAGGTACGAGACGGACTGAGAGAACGATATCAGAAAATAAGAGTGGAGCTTGACCTAAAGGCAGATGAACTAAAACGTGCTAAAGACGAACTTTCGCGTTCCCGGGGGAACGCCTCCGATGACTACCTCGAATCGGAGCATTTAAAGTGCACCAAGGCTGTCCATAAAGAAGAAGAGAACGTCAAGTCTGCCGAGGCAAATCTTTGCGGCAAGGAACCTGATCGAGTAAGAATTCTGGCAGAAACTGCGCAGGGTTCCTTGCAAACGGCAGAAAAAAAGCGTGAAGCGGCCCAGCAAGAAAACACAGAAGTACGAACTCGTCTCAAGGTCTTCGGTGAAGAAGGCTTGCATGAGAAACTGCATGCGGCCCAGAGTCATCTCAATTACATACGGCAAGCAAATAAAGCGATGATACGGAGAGCATCGGCGGCTAAGCTGCTGTATGTAACCATGAAAGATGAACGTGATAAGGCTCGCAGGGCCTATGTGGCTCCCCTCAAGGAGAAAATCGAGAGACTCGGACGACTGGTATTCAACGATTCCTTTGAGGTTGAGGTGACTGAGAATCTGTCGGTTGCCAGTCGGACGATGGATGGTTGTAATGTCCCATTCGATTCCTTGAGCGGGGGCACCAAAGAACAGATCTCTATGATATCTCGTTTGGCCTGTGCGATGACCGTTTCAAAGGATGGCGGGGCTTCCCTCATTTTAGATGATGCTTTGGGATATACAGACCCTGAGAGGCTTAAATTAATGGGAGCCGTCCTTGCGAAGGCGGGTCAAGAATGCCAAATCATCATCCTCACATGTGTTCCGGACCGGTACAGCAACATCGGTGAGGCAACAGTGGTTCGATTGGGATAATCATCACCAAGAAGGGTGACAAGGTGACTGCTCAGTTCCCTGTTGGCATTTCAATGGATCAAAATGAATAATCCCATATGATAGATACCACATTCAGTCTTAACTTGATCAGAAAATCAACCAAGTCGTTCCCGTGCACATAAAACAGCGAGAAATCAATAAAGAAGTTCATCAGGCTTGTATTAATGAGGGATATCCGGAAATAGTTTCCCGGATCATCGCCGGCAGAACAGATGAGTTTAATAAAAATATATTCAATCCTTCCTTTGATTGTGTTGAGCCGGCAAAAGATATGGCCGACTCAACGAAAGCTTCACAAAGAATAATAGATGCAATTCAAACCAATCAAACTATTTTGCTTTTCACCGATTATGATGTCGATGGTTGTGCTTCCATGGCAATTTTGTATGGAGCTTTACATGATGTTTTTGGGGTTAAGAAAAGCAACATTCAAGCATTAACCGGACACCGAACCCAAGATGGTTATGGATTAACTGATACTATTGCCGGTAAAATAGAAATACTCCATCCTGATTTAGTAATAACGGCAGATGCAGGGATTTCAGATGGTTCCAGGATTGAAAGACTGGCAAAGGCGGGCATCGATGTGATTGTTACGGATCATCATCTTCTGCCAGTAGAAGGAGTCCCCACAGCTGCCTGGGCAGTGGTAAATCCACAAAGGCAGGATTGTCAATATGACAATAATATTGCCGGATGCGGTGTTGCATGGCTTTTAATGACTGTAGTTGCCCAGGAATTGGATTGCAGTATGGATCAAAAACGAGTCCTGCACAGATTTCTTGATTATGTGGCACTTGGAACTGTGGCTGATCTTGTCTCTCTTGCATCTCCTATAAACAGATACTTTGTAAAGCAGGGACTTGCATTCATGAACGAACAAACAAGAGAGTGTTGGCGTGTCGCCCTAAATGGACAAAAAGCAAATGTGGGATTTTTGGGTTTCCAGTTAGGACCCAGAATTAATGCCAGTTCTCGTATGACAGGAGAGGCAAACGCAGCGATTGATTTTTTAGTTAGCAAAAACGTTGATAAGATATCGGCTGCATATCAACAGTTGGATCATTGTAATTATAATCGCAGAAAGATTGAAAAGAGAATGTTTGATACAGCCAAGCAACAGATTAATAAAAAAGATCATATTTTTATTGATTATAATGAAAGTTATGATCCAGGGGTTCAAGGTATTGTTGCAGGCAGACTGGCAGAAACTTTTGGTATTCCCGCAATCATGCTTGCAGATATAGGCGATGATCTCGTTGCAGGTTCAGGAAGATCAGGTCAGTTCCTGCATATCAGAGACGCCTTGCAATCTTTTGATGATAATTATCCGGGGATTTTGGTATCGTTTGGTGGCCACAGGGCTGCTGTTGGATTAAAAATTCATAAGAAAAATATTGAGATATTACAAAAGGGACTTAATGATAATGTAAACATCCAGCTTGCAGACCAGGATACAACGCCATACATTAAAACAGATGGCTCTTTAAAAGGACATCTTAATTCTGCTACCTATTACCAGATAGAAGCTCTAAATCCTTTTGGGATAGGTTTTCCTTCTCCCACATTCAGTGATATAATGACTGCAACTAATATCAGGGTAGTGGGGAAAAATCCAGTTCATCTTTCCATGAAACTTGATGGTATTAAAGCAATACAATTTTATGCTTTAGATAATCCCAAAGATTCATTACGAATTAATTCTAATGATAAATTAGAAGTAGTTTATACACTCAGTATGAATGAGTGGCAGGGAAGGAAAAGCTTGCAACTGATAATAAAAAGAATATCAATAAAAAGTTAATGATAATTCCATATGACAAATTAAGCCCGGAAGCGCTTCAAGCACTCATTGAGGAATTTGTCACGCGTGATGGAACCGATACAGGATATGAGAAAAAATCAATTGAGAATGATGTGGCAATGGTAAAAAGACAACTAAAAAGAGGCGATGCAGTAATAGTTTATGATCAAAGTACTAAAACCAGTAATATTGTACCAAAAGATAATTGTTGATATATTATAACCCTCTCCAGGAGGCGGCCGTTAATGAATGAGAAAATATGCAGAGAATAAAAACGTAAAAGATGATACCGCAGTCATCGCTTTTAATCGACCGATATGCTGATCCACTAATTAGTGCCCATCCATAAATACGGTTATCAGGGTCAGGAATCAGACACATGATCAAGATCAAAGAAGGAATTTTGTTAGGAGAGGATGAATTATCTTTCACCTTTTCCCGCAGCAGCAAGCCAGGCGGCCAGAATGTTAATAAAATTAGCAGTCGGGTTACACTTCTATTTGATGTGGCTAATTCGCCAAGTCTTTCTGCAGAGCATAAAAATCAGATCATGACCCGTTTGAGGACAAGGGTCAACAAACACGGCGTATTGAGGGTCGTTGCCCAACTCCATCGTAGTCAGGCAGCTAATCGGGAAGCTGCGATTGAACGTTTTGTCGAACTGTTACAGGAAACTCTTAAACCTGTTAAGTTCCGGCAAAAGACCCGAATCTCGCGTGCTGCCAAAAAACGCCGGTTAAACGAAAAAAAGTGTCGAAGCAGGCTTAAACAAGAACGAACAAAACCTACTGTTTGTGACGAATAAATTTCACCTAAAATTCCTATGCAAAAATGGTACTTATACATAGTAAGGTGCCGCAATGGCAGTTTATATACAGGTATTGCCACTGATGTTGAACGCAGATTTGCTGAACATCAAGCAAATAAGGGGTCAAAGTATCTGCGTGGAAGGGGACCCTTGCAGCTTGTTTTCAAAAAACAGATAGGGGAAAAAGAATTGGCCCTGAAAATCGAGAGGCTGGTTAAGAAACTGCCCAAACTAAAAAAGGAAAAACTGATTAAAACAGACGCCGGCCTTGAGGAGCTTCTCAGCGTTAAAAGTGCCTAAAGTTTAAAGTGAGCTAAAGTGAACTAAAGTTAAGGTATTCTGTCAATTTTATATGAATAGATGGAGCGAAGCGACACCATAACTTTAGGCACTTGTAACTTTAGTTCATTTTAGTCACTTAATGCACTGTAATATTAACCCCTTCCAGGGGTAACCCAAAACCTGGCCCTCTGAGCCCGGATTCTTTATCCTGAGCTTGCCGAAGGAAATCGCCTCGCAGATCCCGTCAAAGGCGGGGTTGTGGTTAAAAAGATTCCTAAAAATATTAAGATGGTTCCTTTTATGTGAAATCCTCTTAACTTCTCATGTAAAAAAATGATAGCCAAAAAAATACTAAACACCGGCATAAGATGAATAAAAATACCCGTCTTGTTTGCTCCGATAATTTGGATAGATTTATTCCAAAATGTGTATGCTAATACTGACGCAAAGAGAGCGACATAAATAATACTTCCCATAGCGGCTTGTGAAAAAATCATCGTCTTTCCAGTGCTCATTTCCCAGATATAAAAAGGGAAAATAAAAATTAAGCCTATTATTATGGTAGTCGTAAGAAAGCTCAGCGAATTAAGTTCAATGGGGCATTTTTTTAGTAAGACCGAGTATAGGGCCCAGCCAATTCCAGCTGAAATAGTCCACATATCTCCATTACTAAACTGAACGGCTGCAAGCGTGGCCAGGTTTCCATTGGAAATAATAAAGATCAGGCCGGCTAAAGAGACCAAGATCCCTATAGTTTGCCTTACAGTAATCTGCTCCTTAAAAACTATCCAGGAAACAATTACAATAAATATTGGTATCATTGAGTTTATTAAAACTGTACTTGTTACTGTAGACGATTTCAGTGCTAAGTATATACACATGCTGAAATTGGTTACTGAAAAATATGCCAGCAGGGCAAGAATTTTCCAGTTTTTTTTAATTAAATCCTTTTGATGTATAATATGCCGGATTGAAAAGGGTAATATAATTACCAGAGCAACCGCCCAGCGCCAAAATGCCAGGGTTATGGGAGGTATTTCATTGTGAATCCCCCTTCCCACAATAAAGTTTCCAGACCAAAATAAAACTGATAAAATCAACAATAAATAATGCATGCAATGAACTATATCAAAAAATTAATGTAGGATTGAACTACCTGTTGGAAATCAAAAGAAAGATTATGGTGGACCTGGGATGTGATTTTTCTGAAAAAGACAATGTTTTTTCAGAAAAATAAAAGCGGTCTATTTGCCGTTAAAGATCAAATAAACCGCCTCAAATATTTACACAGCGTCTTTTAGCTTCTTGCCAGCTTTGAATTTTACAGCATTTTTGGCCTTAATTTTTATTACCGCGCCTGTCTGAGGGTTACGACCTTTTCGAGCTTTTCGGCGGACTTTTGCAAAAGTACCGAACCCCACCAGAGTTACCTTACCGTCTTTTTTCTTTAATGCCTTTGTAACGTTGGTAACAAAAGAGTTCAAAGCGGCCCCTGCAGCAGCTTTAGAAATTTTTGCATCTTTTGCCATTGTTTCAATCAATTCAGCTTTTGTCATCAATTCCCTCCTTTTTGGTTTTTATATTTTTCACCAACTTGCTCTGTTCAATAAGAAAATAATTTTCTGCAGATGTCAACCAAATTAAGCATCTATCAACGTTTAATATGAAACATCTGTTCTAAATCGCTTAAATCCGGTGTTTATAACCTAATTGTGCCAAAACACAATTAGGGAGGGGCCAGGGATCAGGGGGCAGGAAACGGCTAAATTGAAAATCGCGTCAATCGTGCCTGCCCCTTAGGTCCCCGTGGAATTGGCGGGACAGGCCCCGTAGAATAACCGGGCCAGGCCCCGTAGAATAACCGGGCCAGGCCCCGTAGAATAAC
>JABMQM010000649.1 GCA_013203195.1 Desulfobacteraceae bacterium
AGGAGAACCTATGAGTCTTAAGAAAAAACAGAACATCAGATTATACCTGGTAACGGCCATCGCTATTACCGTCGTAATTATAGGGTCCGGTTTTTACAACAGTCTTTCAGCAACTGCGGAAGAGACCTATAAAGGCCTTAAAATTTTTTCCGATGTCATTGAACTGGTTGAAAAAAACTATGTGGATGTTGTTGATACCAAAAAATTGATCGAAAAGGCTATCCAGGGAATGGTCCATAGCCTTGACCCACACTCTTCCTTGCTGCTGCCTGATGCGCTAAAAGAATTGCAGGTCGATACCCAGGGTGAGTTCACCGGTATCGGCATCAGTATAACAATGCGCGACGGTTTCGTTACGGTAATTTCACCCATCGAGGGTACTCCGGCCTATAAAGCCGGTATAAGAGCCGGTGATAGAATCATTAAGGTGGATGGTGAGTCGATCACCGATTTGCGGGACGCGGTTAAAAAAATAAGAGGTCCCAAAGGGACTAAAGTTGCTGTTACAATCGCCCGCAAGGGGCTTAAAGAACCGCTGGAGTACAAACTGATCCGGGATGTTATCCCCATTGAAAGCGTTAAGTCTCTAACCTTAAAGCCCGGCTACGGATATGTCTGGGTCACTAACTTCAGAGAAAGCACAACCCAAGACCTCGTTAAAGCTTTGGAAGAATTGCAAGCCGGCGGCGCCCCTTTAAAAGGGATAATTATGGATCTTCGTGACAATCCCGGCGGGCTGCTTGACCAGTCTATCAAAGTTGCGGATCTTTTCCTTGAAAAAGGGAAAATACTCTCTATTGAAGGACGGTCTAAAAGAAACACAAGAATTTTCAACGCAAAACCTGATGATCCCCAACGCAGCTATCCCATGGTGGTATTGATTAACGGCGGAAGTGCCAGTGCTTCGGAAATCGTTGCCGGGGCCCTTCAGGATCAAAAGCGGGCACTGATTCTGGGTACAACTTCATTTGGCAAGGGTTCGGTCCAGACGGTAGAAACTTTGCGCGACGGTTACGGACTCAAATTAACTATTGCCAGATATTACACCCCCAGCGGCCGGTCGATCCAGGCTAAGGGTATTGAACCGGATATCATTGTAAAACACAAACGCATCGAGGACCTGGATTTGGACGAAGATGAAGGCTGGACAAAAGAAAAAGATCTGAAAAATCATCTCGAAGCAGAACCCAAAAAAGATAAAAACAATCGACCCAAGTCTAAAAATAAAAAGGACAGCAACAAAGACTCTGAGCTAGACGCTGCCAAATCAAAGTTTGGTCATCTTGAGATTGAAAGACTCAAGTCAGACAACCAGGTAATGCGCGCGCTCGACATTCTTTTAAGTTATGAAATCTTCAAGGGCTTGCAAAGTTAAAAGCGATCGATCTCAGCTCACATGGCAAAACAAAAAGCGCGGCAGCAAAAGAAGATAAAAAAGCGCCGGTCTCAAAAAAACGACAACCTGAAAACACATCTAAAACGAACATTTGCCGGACTATTTGTTCTGATTATTTTGGTTGTGGCCGCCGGAGTTATCACCCATCATCTGATATTGCGCAAACAGCCCGTTCAGCCTGTCGGAATACCCCCGGCTGTCTGGCCCCCCAAATTTGAGATTTATCCCGAAGAGAAGGTCAGTCCCCCGAAACCGGCCCCCATACCTTTGCCCGAATTACCCGGAAAATTGCCCAAAGTCGCCATTATTATCGACGACATTGGATATGACCGCAAAATCGCCGATAAATTTCTCCAGCTTGATGCCGACCTAACGTTTTCCCTGCTGCCATACACCCCTTCCCAAAAAAGCTTTGCACGTAAAGTCAGCCAAAAGGGCCTTGATGTTATGCTCCATCTGCCCATGGAGCCGCATGAATATCCCCAGGTCGATCCCGGTCCGGGAGCGCTTTTGACATCCATGTCTCCGGACGAACTTATCATCCAGCTCAAAAAAAATCTGGATGCCGTCCCTGGAATTAAAGGTGTCAACAACCATATGGGTTCAAAAATGACCGCGGTTTCCAGCCAAATTTACCAGATTTTTACCGTTTTAAAGCAAAGAAAACTCTTTTTCATCGACAGCCGTACGACCCTCAATTCAATCTGCAAGCCATCGGCGCGCCTGTTTCAGATTCCTTTTGCCCAAAGGGATGTATTTATCGATCATATCGTGGACCCCGATTTCATCCGCCGACAGATCAACCAATTGGTCCAAATTGCCCGCAATCGCGGTGAAGCCGTCGGCATCGCCCACCCGCATATCGAAACGTATACAGTACTGCGCGAAATGCTGCCGGATCTGCAAAAAAAGGTGCGAATAGTTCCTGCGTCTCAGATAGTGCATCCCATCAGCTAATCCAAATTTCTAACGCGCCTGATTCGTTCATTTACAAGGCATTAGGGATAAAGCTGTAGCAGGGCATACCGCGAATCCCTAATAACGCAGGAAATGGGCGAATCAGGCCGTGAGAAACCCGGGTTTAGTGTTTTTGTTTGACACTATTTGGCACCCATTGTATTTATACTGTGATCAGCCCTCGGGGATTTTTTATCATAAAGCTGCATAAATTAGCGGAATGGATGATCAGATTTTAAAGCTTGGGCTGTTTGAGGGTATTATGGATCGTTAGAAAGAA
>JABMQM010000650.1 GCA_013203195.1 Desulfobacteraceae bacterium
GCAAGGGTCATTATCATAACCCCCTAAATGCTAAATCTGTAGGGTTTAATTCCCCGCTGCTTGAGGCGGGGTAGTTTATTGTCTAATCAGAAAAATCTCAAAATAAAGGTTGACATCTTTAATTAGGTGCCTTATAATTAGACCCCAAACAATAAACCTTTTGAGGAAAATTAATCTTATGTTCTACCTAAAGGATCTTCCAACTGAAAAAACCCTGCGCGAATTTAGAGAGCGTTACCCGAATTTGGACATGTCGGCGCTTAAGACTTGCACTGAGCTGTTGCGCACAGGGAGTGACCTGTTAACTGCCTTTGAGACCATTCTCGGCAAACATGGTCTGTCCCAGGGACGCTTTCTTACATTGATCGTGATGAATCGAACACCGAACGAGGCGACCAGCCCCTCAGTCCTTGCGGAGAAGGTGGGTGTTAAACGGGCCACCATGACCGGTCTTTTGGATGGCCTGGAACGGAAGGGGCTGATTGAACGTATCGCTCATCCGGAAGACCGCAGGAAACTGGGTATTCGCCTCACGAATAAGGGGCGGCAATTGTTGGATGAGATGCTTCCCGGCTATTACGACCATATCGGAAAACTCATGGCAAAGCTGTCTGAAAAGGAGAGGCAAGAGCTGGGACTTCTCCTGGGAAAAGTGAACCAAGGTCTTTCAACGCTATTTAAGCCATAATTTTTTTGCATATATAATTAGGTGGCTTATTTTATGGCAGCTTAACACAACAGGAAAAGGAGATCATTTATGAATATTGAAAAGAACAAATCAGCCATTATCTTGATCGAGTTCCAAAACCAATGGACAGGCAAGGGCCTTTATCATTGGTTGATAAAGGGACAATTGACATCCAGAAACGTTCTGGAAAACACCATCACTCTCGTTGACGAGGCAAGAAAAAGGGGGATCAAAATCATCCATGCACCCTTGATCATTGATCCGGAGAACAAAAAGGGCTGGCTTGCCTGGTTGACTTTCGGGAAAGTATTTACCAAGGGCACCCGGAAAGCAGTGATCATGAAAGGATTGTTTAAAGAAGGCGATATTCTTGTCACGGGACGCTACGCTTTTGATGCTTTTGTGGGAAGCAACCTGGAGCAGGTGATTAAAGATAGCGGCATCGAGACTTTGTTTATTTGTGGTTTTACAACAGATTAATGCGTCTCAAAGACAATGCTTACCTCTCTTAAAAAAGGGATCAATGGGTATCTGGTGTCGGATTGCACGGCTACTATGAATGGTTTTTTCCAGTGGAAAACCGAAAGGAAATTCCGAGGCAAAGTTATCAACCACAAGGAAATTATAAACGAATTTTGATATTTACACCATTCAAAAGTTGCTCTAAATTTCAGTTCAGACCGTTAATACCTTTTTCAGGCCAATGGTGTATTGACGCAGAGCGTCCCCCAGGCGTTGCCACGCAGAGCGCGGGAACGAATAATACCCCCCGAAGAACATCAGAGAAGATAAAAATGTTCGATAGTAGCATCAGCCGTTCCGGTCTCCTTGAGCAACTTGTTAAGCAAAGTTATTTGAGCTTGTCCGTCATGTCCACAATGACCTGTTTGCTTTTGGTATCCAGCCTTTTTATCTCTTTGGCTTCCAGATCAAACTGCTTTAACTGGACCATTCGCATTGACTGGTCATCGTAGGATTTGTAGTAATAATACAGGTTCTGCGGATCACGGGCTGTCGTACAAACGGTGTGGTCATAGCTTACAACGCCATCTTTGGTCTCCCGAACAAGGCCTAACGGGACGTCGAAATTGTTTAGGATGTGGAACACCTGTTCGACACCCTTTCCGACCGTTTTTGAAGGGATGGCGGTGGTACTGAAGAATATAGCCCGCACAAATCGAGAAGGAGGGGTAAAATCACCGGGCAATCCAAACATTCCGTTTCCTTCGCCGAATGGTTTAAATGTTACACCTCTAATATTGATAGGTGGTAGGTCGTTAGGATTGAGCGTGATGTAATTACGTAGGTTGGTCATGTGCCAATCGAATGTGGGCGAGTTCGTTATAACACCGAATGGATTATCGTGAACGATAAGTTTGCCGCCGACTGGTTCTATAACAATGCTCTCTCCGGATTTATTGTAAACCATGTAATGAAATTGTGGTGCTGTTGGCCCCCAGCCTTCAATAACTGTGGGAGTAATGACAACTGATTCGCTTTCAATAGCTTTCCGGGCCTCGTCAATAGTCGTGACCGGCGTATACTCTGAACATGTCGCAAACATAAGAGATGCAACGGCAAGTCCTGTTTCATTTATGCCGTCCTGAACAACGGCGTCATTGTACAAAATCGCACCGACACTAGCGTATTTAGCAGCATATTTCAATCCATCACCGTTGGGCGTTTTGCCGATGAATCCGTAACCCCGCGGTATCACAACGATAGATATGTCTGGCGTGCCGGAAAGCTCCATCGTACGACCATGTACCGCTGAATTATCTTCAGTACGTAGCATAATGCCAGTACAAGCCATTACTATTGACTGAACACAGAGACTCATGACACAGATCACGTTAACACATATAAATTTCATACCAGTTCCATTCGATTACCGGTGAATTTTCCAAAGTCTGGGCCAAGATTGAACCTTGACTTCTCGGTGTCAATACATTTAACTCATTTCCATTCAAAAATTGCCCTTGGGGAAACGCTATAGGATGCCTGGGGCAGGAAACGGAAACATGGTTTTTCAGGAGACAGAGATCGGTGGAAGCGGGTCTGGAAAAAAGCGGTCAGAGGTCAAGTTCAAGGGCCGATGTGAAAGTCATTTTTTCATTGACCCTTGTCCATTTCATAGGAGATTTCTACGCCTCCTTTATCAACCCGCTTGTTCCCCTCTTTGTGGAGAGGTTCTCCCTCACCC
>JABMQM010000651.1 GCA_013203195.1 Desulfobacteraceae bacterium
ACACCCAGGCCACAATCAGAAGGCTTCCGCCTCCGGCCAGCAAGCCCAGGGCAGACTCTTTAAAAGTTAACTGCGGCAGAGCCAGAGAAGCTATGAGGCCGATTGGAATTCCGGGGATTGAAATCACATTCGGTATGATCTTGTGGTCAATATCGATAAAGGTAATGACTAAAAGTAAGGCGATGAATACGAAATATATAAGGCCTTCAAGGGTTAAGCCAAAGGCAAAAAAGACGCTGGCGGCAGCGAGCCCGGCCAGCACTTCAACCAGGGGATAGCGTAAGGATATCGGTGCACGGCAGTGGCGGCACCTGCCTTTCAGCCACAGATAACTTAAGACAGGAATATTATCGTAATACTTTATCATATTACCACAGCTTGGACATACTGAACGCGGGGGGTCGGCAATAGATTTTTCAAGTGGAAGCCGGTAAATGCAAACGTTCATAAAACTTCCGAGGCACATACCGAATAAAAAAATGTAAATTACAATGAATATATTAGACATGGCTATTTTTTACCCCAATTGAGCCATGCTCAATTGGTGATTACGTGTTGCGCGTTTTAAGTTGTGGCGTCCATAAGAATATTTCATCTTCTAAATCAAAAAAAAAATTATCGCAAGTACTTATAATCACTGGGGTCACCAATATTGATGAATTTGTAAAAAGTCCAATTCATCACGTTTTAGGTTTTAAGTGAATCAAAGCAGCTTGAATTTTTGTCTCGATAAGGGTAGTATTCCCACGAAATATTGACTCTAATATGTGAAAGTGAGGCCCATGAACATCAAGCAATTTAGATATTCAACTGACAACTTAGGTTATTTGGTATACGGGAAGCAACTGGCCGGCGCCATTGACGGCGGGGCGACAGACGCCATCCTTGATTTTATCGCCGACAAAGGGCTTAGCTTAAAATGGGTAACCAACACCCATACTCACGCGGACCACACTACAGGGAACGAGGCTCTTCTGGCCGCTTCCGGCGCTGAATATCTGGCCGGTGCAGCACTGCGTCGCGACCGGATCATCGAGCTTGAAGATGTGAAAATCGATGTCTATCAAACCCCGGGGCACACTAAAGATTCAGTTACCTTCGGCCTTGGCAGCACGCTTATAACCGGTGACACGCTCTTTAACGGTACCATCGGAAACTGTTTTTCCGGAGACCTTAAAGGTTTTTTTAATTCGATCAAAATGTTAATGGCGTTTCCCGTTGAGACCGTAATATATGCCGGGCACGATTATGTGCAGGAATCGCTGACTTTTGCCAAGTCCCTGGAACCTGACAACCGCGATATAGATCATTTTCTAAAGACGTATGACCCGGCGCACGTACGTTCGACGCTGCAAGACGAATTTAAAATTAATCCCTTTCTTAGATTTAATGACGAAAAGATCGTTTTGATGCTCAAAGCAAAAGGACTGCAAACGGCATCGGAATATGAGCGCTTCGAGTCGATGTGTTCTATTTAATTTAGAACTTAAAACGTTCGTAAAAAGGAAATTTTTATACATTCAAATTAAATTGTAGAGAAACTCAATGGAAAAAATGAGAAAGGCTGACAGAGAGATCACAAGCAGGGCTGAAATCGAGGGGATCATCAGACGCAGCCTGGTCTGCCGACTGGCGCTGGCGGATGAAAATCGACCCTACATCGTTCCGCTGTGTTTTGGATACAAGGATAATTCACTCTATTTTCATTCCGCCGTACAGGGGAAAAAAATAGACATCATCAAAAAGAATAACAGGGTTTGTTTTGAATTTGATATTGACTCTGAAGTCATAAAGGCTGATAAAGCTTGTGAGTGGGGTATGCAATATAAAAGTGTCGTCGGATTCGGCCAAGCTTCATTTCTCGAAGATTCCGAGTCCAAGCGCCGGGCACTGGATATTATCATGAAGCAATACTCCGGTGAATCATCTGCCTATCCGGAAACGAAATTAAAACATACGGTTATTATCAAAGTTGAGATTGAGCATATGACGGGGAAGCAGGCCCAATGAAGATGCGTGAAGCTGTAGCGGTAAACACAAGGGATGCTGGATTGACCGATGGTAATGGTTCTAAGATCGACTCCGAAACGTTGCTGGAACAGGTGGGCAGGATTGCAAAGCAACATTTTGACAGAGCTCGTGGGAGCCACGACTGGGAGCATACCCTTAGAGTATTCAGGTTGTGCCGGCGCATCGGTTCTAAAGAAGGTGCCGACATGGATGTGCTGCTGGTTGCGGCCTATCTGCACGATATCGGCCGGAGTTTTCAGGATACTTCCAACGGTGCTGTATGCCACGCCCAAAAAGGTGTGGAAATAACAATTCCTATTGTATCAGCGCTTCCGCTAAAGGAAAAACAGAAAGAAAATATTGTCCACTGTGTCAGATCCCATCGTTTCCGGGGCAACGATGCTCCCCAAACAATCGAGGCTAAAGTTCTGTTTGATGCGGACAAACTTGATGCCATCGGTGCGGTGGGGGTAGCCAGGGCATTTCTCTTTGCCGGGGAAGTGGGGGCGCGGCTGCACAGTCCCAAAATAAATGTCGAGGAAGCTGCGCCGTACTCAAAAGACGATACCGGCTATCGAGAATACAGGGTTAAACTGAGTAAAATCCGGGATAGAATTTTAACACAAACCGGCCGGGAACTGGCTGACGAGCGCCATGATGTCATGGAGCAATTCTTTACACGCTTTATCAAAGAATATGAAGGGGAGAGGTAGGTGTTATGAGCATGAACGTTGTTGAAAAAATTGATGATCTTGTAAAGGTCAGAAATGTAATGGCAAGTGTTTTTGACAAAGGCGGTTTGGGTGGGTTTATTCCCGAATTGCTCAGGATAAATCCTGAGATAAAATTATATTCTACCGGCGGAACTTTCGGCAGGATTAAGGAAATTCTGGGCGAGGCGGCGGCAACCTGCCTGACACAGATTTCGGATTACACCGGCCAGCCGGAAACCCAGGGCGGACTGGTCAAGACATTGGACTTTAAAATTTATCTGGGTCTGCTGACCGAAACTTACAATGACTCCCACCAGGATGATTTAAAACGAACCGGTGCGGTGCCGTTTGATATTGTGATCGGCAATCTGTACCCCTTTAAGGAGACGATCTCAAAAGAAGGGGTAACGGTGGAAGAGGCGCGGGGCAATATCGATATCGGCGGGCCGTGTATGATAAGGGCTTCCGCCAAGAATTATTTGAGGGTTGCATCGGTGGTCGACCCTTCCGACTATGACACCATTATTGCCGAGATGAAAGCTAATAACGGAGCGATATCCCTGAAACTTCGTTACCGTCTGGCGCAAAAGGCTTTTGCCTACACAGCCGATTACGACAGTACTATTGCCGGCTTTTTGGGTGCTAAAGCGATTGACGATGTTAAGGCCTGTTATCCCGGCTAACCCGAATATTGAAAGATAATCACGAAAACACGAAATACTGAAAGCACGAAATGGTAATTTAATTTTTATTTCTTCGTGCCTTCGTATTTTCGTGCTTTCGTGATAAAAATAATAATTTTCATCCGGTCAATCCGGAATAAGGGCAAAGGAGAAGAAAATGGCTGAAGATCTGAAGAAAATGTATCGAACAATCATGGATGACCACTTTTCGCCCAATATGGAGATTAGTTTTGTGGACCAGGACAAAAGACAGACTCTTTTTTATGAAAAAGTTTCCTGGGTCATCGATGAGGTTCAAAAAGGATTAAGATACGGTGAAAACCCCGGCCAGGAAGCGGCTCTGTACAGGCTGACCAATGGTAATCTGGTGTTAGGGGACAGCCAAACGATTCAGCCGGGGCAGTATCTGGCGTCAGATATCGAATTGCTGCAGTCCGGCAAGCATCCCGGTAAAACCAATTTGACCGATGCGGACAACTCCTTGAATATCTTAAGATACTTTGTGGACAAACCCACAGTGGTGATTGTTAAACACAACAACCCCTGCGGAGTTGCCCGCGCAGACACTCTGGAAGAGGCCTATGTCAAGGCCAATATAGCAGACCGCGTGGCTGCTTTCGGAGGATGCATTTCTCTTAACCGGGCGGTAGACAAAGCAACGGCCGAAGCCATTACCAATCAGTATGCCGAGGTCGTGGTCGCCCCTGATTTTGAGGAAGGGGTTATGGCAGTTTTCGAACAGAAAAAAAATCTAAGGGTCATCCGTATCGGTAATATCGATCGGCTACAGAGTTTTGTCGGTCAGCGCTGCGTGGAATTTAAGAGTTTGATTGACGGCGGACATATCGTGCAGTGGTCTTTTGTGCCGACTACCCTAACTTCGGCGGACCTTAAGGTTGCCGAAACCGAATATAAGGGCAAAACCTACCGGGTAGACCGAGAACCCACGGATAAGGAATATGATAATTTGCTCTTTGGCTGGCTGGTGGAATCAGGGATTACTTCGAATTCGGTCATTTATGTAAAAGACGAGGTGACTGTGGGCATTGGAACCGGTGAGCAGGACCGCGTAGGGGTGGCTGAAATCGCAAGAGATAAAGCCTACCGGAAACTTGCAGACCGTTATTGCTTTGAAGCACACGGCATCCCTTACAATGATTTGAAAGATGACGATAAAAAGAAAGAAATCAACGATAGGGTAACTGCTGAAAAAGGCGGCCTGATCGGCGCCGCCATGGTCAGCGATGCATTCTTCCCTTTCAGGGACGGCATAGATGTAGGACTCAGTGAAGGTATTACTTCCGTGATTCAGCCCGGCGGGTCAGGAAACGACTACCAGTCCATCGAGGCCTGCAACGAAGTCGGCGCCACCATGGTGTATACGGGGCAAAGAAGTTTTAAGCACTAGCCCGAATTTATCATGAAGAATTTATTTTTGGCTGCAAAACAGATTCAGCCCTGATGCCTCGAAAACGGAGACCTTTGCAAAATTGAACATTTTGCAAAGGTCTCAATTATAATGATAATCGTTGCTTCTTTTGTTGTCGCCCAACTAGCATGCCGCTGATCAAACCGCACAATAACACTAATGCTCCTGATAGAAACAATCTGTTTTTTTGCGAAAACCTCAAATTTTCATTTTCTTTTGTTAACATTTGAATAGTTTCTTGGGAAGATTCATGGTTCGTTTTAAGCTTAACATGTTTATCTGCTTCCTGTTTCAGAGCCACATCCCGTTCACCTTCAAGGTGAGCCAATTTCTCTTTAAGCACAGCATTTTCCTGCAACAATAATTTGGCCTGATTTTCCCATGGTGGTCGTATAATCAAATAACGACTCAAAACCCATCCCTTAAGGTTTTCCTGATCATCAGCCAGGGAGTGAACAAGACTCCAACCTTCTTCGGTCTTTAAAATTTCCACAGGATAACCGGAAGGGAGAAATTTTAAGATTTTGTTTTCAATGCTTGGGCCTCTACGGAGACTAATTCTAAACGAATCAGTTACATAGCCTTTGGCGGCCCAGCTTGTATGACCCATTAAGCACAACCCTAATATTACAATAGTGATAAGTCGGAATCTGTACATATGTTCACCGTAATTTTTATATTTTAACAAACTTAAAACGTTCGTAAAAAGGAAGTTTTTGTTTTTTACGAAACCATCAAGGTATGGCCTTCCTGATTAATCTATAAAAAAAAAGCTAAGATGTAAAGCCGGTTTGGGGATCGCCCGTCCAATACAGTTCAATTAGTATCAATAAAATTGAAAAATTGTTTTGACATTATAAACAGTTTGTGATTTTTGCGCTTTTCCACTAAAAATTGGGATATAATGAGAAGTCCTGCACGCTGGAGAGTTGTCAGTTTTGCTTTTCAGGTACATCAAGGATGAAAAAACAAACAAAAAGGTTTTTCAGGTTGAAATATGGTTTATTACCGGTTATAAATTATTATAAATATATATAGCCCATCATTATTAAAATAAATTAAGTTTTCTACAGTTTTCTAAAAATCAAATCAATATCTTATCAGAAGGTGAGTCGTATGATTGAAATCAGAATACACGGCCGCGGAGGCCAGGGCAATGTGGCGGCCGCAGAGCTTCTCTCCATTGCCGCTTTTAAGGACGGTAAATTTGCCCAGGCTTTTCCCTCTTTTGGAGCAGAACGAATCGGCGCCCCTGTTATGGCGTTCGTAAGAATTGACGACAAAAAAATACGTACCCGCGAAGACGTACGGCATCCTGATTATCTGATCGTTCAGGACTATCATTTATTCGGATCGGTGCCGGTGCTGGACGGGTTGAAACCGGATGGTCTCATTGTAGTCAATGCCGAAAAATCTCCTGAAGAACTGTATATCAAGACAACGGCAACCATCGAAACTATTCCGGCCACGGAAATCGCCCTGGAAATTATCGGCCGGCCCATCCCCAATGCGGTTATGATTGGAGCATTCTGCTTCCTTACAGGGCTGGTGAGCCTGGGGGCCGTGCAGGAAGCTATTATGGCTAAATTTCCCGGCAAGATTGGTGAAGATAACGTCGCGGCCATGGAACGTGCCGTTGAAATCATGCAAAAGAGGTAGTTTTATGCTTAAACAAATCGAAGGATCGTTTGCTGTTGCGGAAATGGTGGCCATGTGCCGTCCCAATGTTATATCCGCCTATCCGATTACGCCGCAAACCCATATTGTTGAAGAACTGTCAGTGATAGTAGGTAAGGGACAACTGGATGCAGAATTCGTGAACGTGGAAAGTGAATTTTCGGCAGCTTCGGTTGTGCTGGGCGCCAGCGCCGCCGGCGCCCGCGCCTACACGGCCACATCATCGCAAGGGTTGCTGCTCATGTCCGAAGTAGTTTATTGTATTGCCGGAATGCGCCTGCCCATTGTAATGACCTGTGCCAATCGTGCTATCTCGGCGCCACTAAGCATCTGGAATGATCAGCAGGACTCCATGGCCTTGAGGGATGCCGGCTGGATACAACTGCATGCCGAGGACAACCAGGAGGCATCGGATCTGCACGTCCAGGCATTCAAGATTGCGGAAAAGACTTCTCTGCCGGTGATGGTATGCATGGACGGCTTTATTCTGACCCATGCTTTTGAACCGGTTGATCTTCCTGAGCCTAAAGAAGTGGATGCCTTTTTACCTCCCTTTAAGCCGACAAATATCGTTGATCCCCGCTGGCCGAGAGGCATAGGTCTTTTCGCGGACCCACGTTTTTATCATGAAACCCGCTACATCCTGCACCGTGCCATGGAAAAATCCGGGAAAACCATCAAAGCAGTCAGCGCTGAATTTGCTAAATCCTTTGGTAGAGAAAGCGGCGGATTCATCAAAACCTACAATCTGAAAGATGCTGATCTGGTCATTATTTCCATGGGTTCAGTGGTCGGTACCATCAAGGATCTCATTGATGAGTTTGCCGAGGAAGGCAAGAAAGTCGGGTTGTTACAGATATGTTCATATCGTCCTTTTCCGCGGAAAGAGATATACGATGCCTTGAAAGGCAAAATGAACATTGTTGTACTCGAAAAATCGATTTCATTGGGAAGAGGCGGCATTCTGGCCAGCGATGTGCGTTGGTCGTTTCCGCGAGCCGATAAAAAAGATCGCAATATCAGCAGTTTTATTGCCGGCTTGGGAGGCCGCAATATAACTAAGGACGATCTGCGATATATGGTGGAAAAGGTCAAGAAAGAACCGGTGGAATTAGAATTTCTGGGCCTCAATAAGGACCTTATAGCAAAGAAAGATTTATAATTATGAATGCAAAAGCTGAAGAATTCGATAAAGTCGAAAAGAAAGATTTGTTTGCCAGTGGGCATCGGGCCTGCGGCGGCTGCGGCCAGGCTCTGGCCGCCCGTCTGGTGGCGGATGCCGCCGGTGAAAATACGATTGCCTGTGTTGCCACCGGTTGCCTGGAAGTGTTTAGCTCACCTTATCCGGATCCGGCCTGGCGTATCCCCTTTCTGCACAGCCTCTTTGAAAATGCGGCGGCGGTTGCATCCGGAGTCGATGCCGCCTACAAAGCTTTGAAGAAAGGGCCCGTGAATATCATTGCCCAGGGAGGTGACGGCAGCACCGCCGACATTGGCTTTCAGAGTATCAGCGGCATGCTGGAACGGGGGCACAATATCCTCTATGTTTGTTATGACAATGAAGCCTATATGAATACCGGTGTTCAGCGTTCCAGCTTTACCCCCTATGGTGCCAAAACCTCAACAACACCCTTTGGTAACACTACCCGCAAGAAAAATATGCCGATGATCGCAGCTGATCACGGTATTCCTTATGTGGCCACCGCTGCGGTGGATGATTATAGAGACCTGCAGCGTAAGGTAAAGACGGCTCTTTCCATTGAGGGGCCCAAATATATCCACATCCTGGCCCCCTGTCCTTTGGGTTGGGCGCATCACGGAGAACTCACCGTGGAGATCTGCCGGCTGGCCAAGGATACCGGTCTGTTTCCGATATTTGAAATCATAGACGGTAAAATGACAAATGTCAGAAAAATCCCGGCCAAAGTCCCTGTGGATGAGTACCTGAAAGTTCAGGGTCGCTTCAAACACTTGTACAAGAAAGGGGTTCCTTCGAAAGAGGTGGCCGAGATTCAGGAAATCGCTAACCAAAATATTGAAAGGTTTAATTTATAATGAAAAAGCTGCCTTTAGGATTAGTTATTGATTTGCGTGATGTGGTCCCTTACAAAACCGGGTCATGGCGTACGTTGATGCCTGTAAATCTGACACAAATGCCGCCTTGTACGCATAGCTGTCCCGCCGGCAATGATGTGCGCGGTTTTCTTAGAGTCCTGGCGGACAGAAATAATTATGAACAGGCCTGGCATATCTTGACCCGCACCAATCCATTGCCGGCGACCTGCGGCCGAGTTTGTCCCCATCCCTGTGAAGTGGGCTGCAACCGCCGGGACTTTGATAAGGCCGTTGCCATCAACTGTGTGGAGCGTTGTGTTGGCGATTATGGGTTGGAGCAGAATCTGAAGCACAAAAAATTGAGTGGCGCCAGAAAAGAGAAAGTGGCGGTGGTCGGTTCCGGCCCGGCCGGGCTATCCTGCGCCTTTCATCTGGCCAAACGGGGATTTAAGGTGAAAATTTTCGAGTCGTACGGTGAACCCGGCGGCATGATGCGCTACGGGATCCCGTCCTACCGCCTGCCGAATTATATCCTGAAGCAGGAGCTTGATGCCATACTTGATTTGGGCATTGAGCTGGAGTGCAATGTCAAGGTGGGCGTCAATATTCCCATGGACCAGTTGCGGCAAAATTACGACGCGGTTTTTTTGGGTATGGGGGCTCAGAAAGGGTTGTCCATTGATCTCCCTGGTAATGATGCTCAGAATGTGTTTAGCGGTGTGGAATTTTTACATGAGGTCAACAGCGGCAAATGGGTGGACGTCGGCAAGGATGTAGTGGTCATTGGCGGCGGCAATACGGCCATGGACTGCGCCCGGGTGGCCAAACGCCTGGGAGCCAATGTAAGCGTGGTCTACCGCCGCACCCGGGTGGAGATGCCCGCGATCACGGCTGAGATTGATGAGGCCATGGAAGAGCGTATTATGTTTCGTTACCACACCAACCCGACTAAAATTATAACCGATGAAGAGAGGGTTGTAGGCATTTTGTGTTCCCAAATGGAATTAAAAGAACCGGACGCCAGCGGCCGGGCCCGGCCGGTCCCCATTGCCGGGTCAGAA
>JABMQM010000652.1 GCA_013203195.1 Desulfobacteraceae bacterium
GGAGACGCAAGCCCAAGCCGAAACAAAGGCAGAGAATATAGATACAGCAGAAGCTCAGGACGCGGAAAAACCTAAAACCGAAACAAAAACAGAAGCTTCCGACAAGTAACCGGCATCTTGAAAGTGAGACCTATTAAATATAACCGAGCACTTTGAAATGGGCATCTATAATCTCTTTTGGGGTGAACACAGTCTTGTTTTAGGTAAGCAAACCCGTATTATGGGTATTTTGAATATAACCCCCGATTCTTTTTCAGACGGGGGTAATTTTTTTGCATTCGACAAGGCGGTGGCTCAAGGCCAAAAATTGTACCAGGATGGAGCTGACATTCTCGATGTTGGAGGAGAATCGACGCGCCCGTTCTCTGATCAGGTATCTGTGGAAGAAGAAATCCGCCGGGTTGTACCGGTAATTGAAAAACTTGCAGCCCGGGTTTCGATTCCCATTTCCATCGATACTACCAAGGCCGAAGTGGCCCGCAGGGCTCTTGAAGCCGGCGCCTCCATCATCAACGATGTGTCGGCGCTGCGCCTTGATGATAATTTGGCAAAACTGGCGGCTGAATACGATGTTCCGGTTATTTTAATGCACATGCTCGGAACGCCTAAAACCATGCAAGTTGCTCCCGCATATGACAATCTTATTTTAGAAATTAAAACCTTTCTTGCAAAAGCTATCGAGCGTGCTGTAGAAAAAGGGATTGCAAGGTCAAAGATAATAATCGACCCTGGGATCGGTTTTGGAAAAGCAGTAGAGCACAACCTTTCACTAATTGGGCATCTTAGTCAATTCAAAGCGCTGGATGTTCCCATTATGATCGGACCTTCCAGAAAAGCATTTTTGCGCAACATCCTTAAAGACAAAAATCTTGAGGATATTCAGCCTGACTTGCCGGTGGTGGAGATCGGCACCCAGGCAGCGGTTGCCGCTTCAGCTTTAAATGGTGCCCACATTATCAGGGTCCATAACGTTGCCAATACGCGCGCTACTTTGAAAATTATTGATGCTATAAAAAATTCGCCATGACCAACCACAGACTTTGGGCCATTTTCCGCCGCAGGCATGAACAGCGGCTTATTTTTTGCTTTTTATTGGGAGTTACGGCCGTTTTATCGTGTTCCGGCTTTACTGCCCATGAAGCCGAATTTTTTATTCCTGTTGAGATTAGCGGAATACCTTCAAAATTAACCGTTACCGGATCTCATTTAAAAGGCATAGAGGTTCGTGTTCGAGGTCCGAAATCCGCCCTTGAGACCTTTGCTAAGCTGAAACCTAAATATTTGCTGGACCTCTCCGGTGCAGGTGTCGGCGTCAAGACGATTTATTTCGATAAGAACCGTATTGCCCTGCCCAAAGGAGTCACGATCATTCAGATCAGTCCAGAGCTTTTAACCGTCAGGATAGAAAGAGAAATTAAAAAAGAACTTCCTGTTATTATTTCTTTTTCCGGCAAACCGGCCTCCGGTTTTATCGTTGCCGGTGCTGTCACGAAACCATCGTCGGCTGTCCTGCGAGGACCGCAAAACATTCTAGGCCCCATGGAAAAAGTCCTGACCAAACCGATTGACATTAAAGGGATGTCAGAGACTTTTAAAAGAGAAGTGGCCCTTGACCTTGCCGAAAACCTTGAAGTCATCTCTGCTTCAAAAGTTGTTTTTGCTGAAATATTGATTGAAGAAAAGATTGCCGCAAAACTTTATCATGATATTCCCGTTGAAGGCCGAGACACGCAGTATCGATACAGCGTTTCACCACCCGGCGTAAATATTGAGGTAAAAGGACCGGTTAATCTCCTTGAAAAGCTTTATGCTGAAAAAGGCATAAAAGTATATGTTGATCTCAAAGGCCTAAAGCCCGGCATGTATGTAAGACGTGCGTCCATTACACTACCGCTGAAAACGACCCTTGTCGGTGCCGAGCCCGAAATATTTACTGTAAAGATATATAACCCATAAAGTAACAGTTCAGTCACGAAGACACAAAGAAGGGGATGTATTGTAAACCTTAATGATTCA
>JABMQM010000653.1 GCA_013203195.1 Desulfobacteraceae bacterium
CCAAACAGGTTAAACTGAGGAACAGCAATTTGTAATTCCTGATTTTTTTCCAAAAAGCAGATGAGCTGCTTTCCCACGAAATGATGTAACGGCAAGTTCTTCCGCCTTTAAATATACATTCCGGATGCTCAATTTTAGGCAGTTTGTTAGTGAAAGCTAATGCAATTGCTTCAAAAAATCCGCTCCGGTTTTCACATTGGAATGGCTTTTCACGGATTCCTTCCCGAGTTGATACTATGACCTCAACCTTATTCGAACTAATTTTTTTTGATTCATACTTGGCAGATTTTGTAAATTTCTTCGTTAACTTTCCGATCATGTTGTACACTGTGGACGGGTCAACCAAACCAAGAACAAAGGGCCTCATAATGCCGATGGCATCAGATGATACTGAGTATCGGCCTGCTTCTCGTGAGATGTTTTTATTTTGCGTTGCCTGCGAAAGCTTTTCGTGAAAGAGGTTTATCTGTTCCTGGGTAAACCAGTGCCCTTCATCAGCGACCTCATAAGGGGCTATGTTGGCGTGACGTAACAGACTGCTAACGTTAACATAGCTGTATTTTTTATTTATTAGCTTGATATAGCTATCAATAATACGGCTGTTATATAACGGTCTGATATCTGTCTTTGATGAGATTTCCACAACCATTTCTTATTAATAAATAAAACCCTTTGTTTTAGACGAATCTTAATAGGCGTTTGGTATATCTGAAATATTGGTCCGAATATTGAGTATTTAATATCCAAAGATTATATACCTTTTCATAAGGAATAAACTGGTTGTCGGCGTATGAGGTCGGATAAAGGAGTATATGGATATTGTCTTGACCGGTTCGTTTATGTATTAATGAGAGTACTCTATAAAGAATATCCTTAGGGAGATCATCTGAATCCATCACAATAACCTTGACGCTGTTGGTCAGAAAAGAAAGGTTCAGGCCGATATCAGAAATATTCACAATAATGATGGCTTTAACTCTTCCTTTCTTCTTTAGCGAAAACAGAAACCTTTCCATTGTAAACCCAAGTTTTTTGTATTCCTTAGCCAGTTCATCATTGTCGGCCATATTTGGTTCAAGGTCGATGGCATTTAACATAAGCCCACCTGACTCGGAAGCGTAGAAACCTTCCAGTTCGAAAAGATCTTCTGGTTGGGTTTTGGTAATCTCCCATGGCTCCAACAGGGAAAGCTCATTCTCAATATCTTTTGGAAGATGAAAGTAGACAAACGAATCAAGTGTGCACCCTTTTGGATCATTTATATTTTTGGCTGCCCCTCCAAAAACACGATCAGGGAATTTATTCTCAGGCCTGTAATAACAAATAAGAAAATCCATGTGGAGAGAATAGAGTCTGTGGGAGTCATACGTAAAATTCCCAATCTGGTTCAGCATAACCAATCCGGCTTTACTTAATGCTGACTTTCTGGCGGCATGATGATGAATCATCCATGTATTTTCATAAAACCGCACCATGGCCATGTGGCCTAAGATCTGGCCTTTGTCCTGATAGATGAAATGCCTGGCAATGTTCGGTTTGCGGTTATAGAGTTTTTCGTATGTTTTTTTAATCTGCGCCTTGTTTCTTTGAATAAACTCATACTTGTCGGGGTAAATAAATCCTGTTTCAAAAAAGAAGTTCCAGAGGTCATCCAGATCCACCTGGCTGCAGACATATGAGTTTGGGTCGTCTGCCTGGTGGAGTAAAGAAACAAGGTTAACGTGATGTTGAATATCCATATCCAGAAGCGCCAGACCGTATTTCACCCAATTACCACCCCGCTCATCGGCAATAGCTTTTCGATACACAACTTGAGCCTTGCAACGCACTTTGAAACTAGTGGCAAAGCTCAGTTCAAGCGAAGGGAGAATCATGCCCGGTAACAGGACGGCGTTATTTTCGTCTTCTTTCACTGAAAAACCTGATCCCGACAGATCAACTATTTTCAGAGTAATAATCTTTTGGGTAAACGGGTGTTTGAATATGATATTCGGTGAAGGGGTCACTGTCTGCCTGTTGCTCCGGTACTCTTTTCGTATATACCTTTGCATCTTGTACTCTAAAGGCTCCAGCACAAATTTCCTCGTTTTCCGGCCCCAAGTTTGCCTGATGATTTTGCATTCCCCTGTATACAGTGCTTCCAGTTTATCAGAAAGGATAATATTTACCGTGGATTCCGGATTGATCCATTGAAAGGTCTGCGGGGGGGATGATTTTAGTTCTATATGAAAGGAAATAGCGCTAAAATCGAGTAGAGAGCCGGAAAAAATCATGCTGTCTTGAATCAATTGAACCGTGATGCCCTGGCATGCGTGCCTTATCCTTTTTCGGGAACTGACTTTGTAACAGGTGTCAGGGAGGCTTAAGTGGATCCCCCTCTCGCTGATGTCGATCAGTTCGGGTTTGGCCAAAAGAAGCTTTTGGCCGTCGGGGACAAAAAAAGATTCAAATTTATAAGATTTCAGTTTTTGTTGAATTCCGTCGGTTTCCGCCCAGAGACAATCCAGCCGATCGCCGCTGCAAGGCTGGGGTTTGGCATGCAGGATTATTGTTTGGCCATACTTGGCATGTCTCAGGTTTATAAGAATAGTCTTGTCTTGAAAATTGGTGTAATTCAGCTTATTGATTAAGTGTTTTTTGCTGACCGCCTTCCCTTTTTCCTGCTGCCCGAAATCAGCTCTTTCTTTCACCAGCCGGGAAAGTGCTTTTTTCTCCTGTTCGTCGACTTCAGCAACAAAATTTATTAGTTTTAGACTTTTTTGTTTTTTCTTCATTTATCCTACTCATAATGTTTGGTTGAAGTGAGTAAATAGAGGCGCTGTTTGTTTCATGTGCCAAAATTCTCGGTCAGCTAATCTGTAATCTATAGATAATATCAGTTATAGATAATAAAAGCAACTTATTAATAGTTAAGGAAAATAATATTTAATTTCCATGCCCCTTTTCTGGAAATTATAATCTATCTCTGGATGGATTTTAAACGCAATATATGTGCCAAAAATCGATTGTTTGGCATATTATTGTCCATATGTAGCCAGAAAGCTTTATTCTATAGGAGTAAGGATTCCGAGGACTATTTTAAAACACTTGGCTTGATAGTTATTCTAAAGGAAGGCTTTGATTGAGTGTAGATCATAGAAAAATGCACAGAAAAATGTGCCCGATGCACTGTTTTTTGGGCATGACTCTGGCAATTTAAGGTTTTTGCTGATTATTCAGAACGGTAAGGTGAATGTCGGTATCAAAGCTTGACGGGCTGTTGCCCAAATCAAATTCTAAGTCTAATTTCCTTTAGATAGAATTGATGAACTGTGAATATATCCTTAATATTTTATCATAAAAAATGCTGCAAACGCTTAAATAGTGCTTGATTAGAATGATAATAACTGCTAAAGTTCTGTTAACTACGACTTTAACGGAGCATTATCATCATGATGGGTTGCCAGCAAAGAGTTCAGAAAAAGTTGTTTTACACAAAATTTAACCTCGACCAGCGTGTACCTAAAAATCACGTTTTAAGAAAAGTTGCAAAGTATATCGACTTTGACTTTATTTACAAAGAGGTCAAAGGCAAACACGGAAGCAATGGCAAAGGAATTCGCTATGGTGAGTATTCGAAACTGGAAAGGGTTTTTAAATTTGAAGTGGATACCCATACTGGCAGCGTTGGCGATCATGACCGGCTGCGCCTCTGCGGCCAAAAAAACATGTCTGCAAACCGACTGGCAGCGTGTTGGCTACGAGGAAGGCATCCGGGGCCAAATGGCGGCACACAGCACTTCTCAACACGAGACATGTATCGCAGAAGGGGTGCCGCCTAATATCAAATTATATGAGAAGGGCCGTCGGGACGGGCTTTTGAAATATTGTACGTACGACAACGGCTATGAGCGCGGTGTTAAAGGGGACTTATATCAAGGCGTATGCCCGCCAATCCTGGAAGGGCCGTTTATGGACGGCTATCACAAAGGGTTGCCGGTATACGTCCAGCAGTTGGAAGGAAGCATACGCGCGATAGTGCACAAACAGGACAAACTGCGCCAGGAGCTGGCTGGCGTTGAAGAGGACATCGCTTATCTGGAAAAAGAGATTGCCGAAGCCGGCGCCGGTCAGGCACGCTTGGGCATGGGGATGATATCAGAGATGAATATGCTCGAGGCCGATCAGCAATCGCTGACGCTGCAAATTTCAGCCCTTGAAATGGACCTGAAAGAGATGCGCCGGCGGTTATCCCAGATCAAAGAGCACGCCGGCGGGTTGCATCAATAACAGGGTCTAAATCGGATGCGGCAAGCCATATTTCATGGCAGAACCATCTTTTACGCAAAACCAACCCCGCTGATTCATAACGAACGGCGTCGATCCTGCCATATAGCGTAGCGCTTAAAGCCGGCGAACGCCGGTTTTAAGCGTGCAATGTGTACCGATTGAGAAGTCAGTTTTTCTGCGAAGTGATGATTTCCAGCAGGCGCTGTGAAGAGAGCACATAATAGACGCTGATGTTTCTCTGGTCGGCCGACGGTTGGTTCGCAACTTTATCTTTATCATTCATCTTGGGCTTTTTACCCATGATGGATTCACTGCTACTCAGTTTGAGGGCGGCCAGCGTCTCCAGGCTCTCTTTTTCTTTTTTAATCCGGTAGTATTCTTCCTCCGACATGATGCCGTCGGCACCATAGACCCAGTAGATGGTCTTGTCATGGGCCAACACGGTGGGGTCCCCAAAATCAAAAAACAGGTTCCCCACCAGCTCATGCACCTTTTCCTGTGTGACGGTATCATACTGTTCGTAAAGAATCAGCACCCGGTCGGAGCTTTTTTGGGTCACCACGAAAAGGTCCCCGTCCCGGAACTTGTAAAGTCCCGGTGTGGGTTGTTCAACCGGATGTTCCTGCGCGATTTTGCGCTGCGGTTCGGTGAGTGCTTTGCCCAGCACATAATCGCCGCGGCCAAGCTTTAGCGCCTCTACCTGATTGAAGAGGTCCGCCGTCTCGTTGTTCGGCGCTTGGCTGCAAGCGGTTAGGCTGATCCATAAGATGATGCATACGATGCGGATAAGGTATTTCATTATTCTATAGTACCCATACTGGTTATAAAAACAAAGAGCTTTTTGCGCCATTCAGAGAGGGATGCTTTGCGTTCGGTAATGGACGCAAATGGTGTCAATGGAAAAGTCCGCCCCAACCCGGTACGAGCACGGATTGGGGCGGGGATTGTGTTGTGTTATTTGGCTTCAGCCAACGCTATTGTTTGTAGCGCAGCCTCTGCTCTTCTTGGATGAGTTTCATGGTTTCAGCACTGCCACCGGTTTTGGTCCAGAGATTCTCCGGTTTGGCCATGAAATCTGCGATTACTTTTTTGTACTTGGCGCCCTTGCCTGCATGATCGGCCAATTCCTGAACTTCCGGCAGGAAGTCATGGTAGAAATTACGGGCAATTTCGTACATGCCGTGCCAGTGGGTGTAATCCGGCGCATGCATGGCAGCGGCCATTCTGGCGCGACGACCCTCATGGTGCCAAATCTCGAACCAGGTAAAGCCGATCTTGTGCTGGAAGCCACTGCTTTTCCAAATCTTGTCTTTTTTCAACATGCCGACGATCGCCTTGCCGGGTTTGGCAAACTTATCGTTGTACAGATTGACCAGATCATCCAGCTGGGAATAAAAGTCTCTGACCTGGTTGATGCCGTGACAAGACTTGCAGATTTCCTGCATATTGGCGCGGCGGTCTTTCCAAGGCACCACGGATGCAATGGTCTTTTCCTTGATGACCTTTTTCAACTTGTCGCCCTTACGCACATAGCTCTTGGCTTTGGCGGTCTGGCCGACACGCGGCGGAATATCACCGGTGATGTCCTGCACCGTGCCGTCTTCGAAGGTGACCCGGTTCAGTTTGGATGAAACGGGGGCTCTCAGGTTCCAGGAAATGCGGTCGCCGACGTTGTGCGAGTTTTTGGCGACACTGCCATTCTGGCGGACGTACTCACCCATGTGACAGGTGGAGCAGGTCGGAGCGGCATAGTAATCATCACCCAGAATCCAGGCACCGTCCTTCATGATGTTCATCCCGTTAAGGCCTTTTTCTCTGCCCACAGAGCGGTAAGCGATGCCGTGTTTGGACTCTTCGTAGATCTCCTTTTGGGGATGATCGGGGCCCAGATGGCATTTGCCGCAGTTGTCGGGTTGTCTGGCAACAGCCGCTTTGAAAGAGTGCTTGGAGTGACAAGCAATACAGACACCCTTTGATCCGTCGGGGTTGATGCGGCCAATACCGGTATTGGGCCAGGTGTTGTAATCCATCTGCGGGGCATCGGTACGGCTGCGCATGGGCTTGCCTTTTTTATCGCGTTTAAGCGCTACCACCGAGCCGTGGCACTGCCAGCAACCGCTGTGCATGTTGGCTTTGTTGGTGGGCATGCCGCCGACCACCTCTGCCAGCATGTTGTCCAGAGAAGCCATGATTTCACCGGCGGTTGCATGATGAGATTGCGCCATCTGCGCGGTTTCATCTGTGTGGCACTCTTTACAGTCATTGGGTGAGAGAATCGCTTTAATAAAATCGCCCTCATGCATGTAGCCCATTTCATCGCCTTTTTCCGCCGCATGGCAGGTGTAGCAAGCGATCTGACCATCTTTGGCGGCTGCATGCGATGAGGCTTCCCAAGACATGACAAGAGACTTGTTCTCTTTCAAATGACAATTGATACACTTTTTGTTGATCTCGATATTTTTCTCATTCTTCAAATCATTCGAGGCCTTGGTCCAGCCAAACGCCGTACCGGTTGCGAAAACCCCCAAGATCAAGATGATAAATACCGATCTTATGAATCTCATTTTTGTGTCCTCCGTATTTGTAGTTTCAGCCAATAAACTGTTTCACATCTACCTTTTGTCGACATAAGAACAACAGAGCTGGTTCCCCTTGCCGGGCGCCTTTTGCTTTCACCTCCTTCCTGGTTGCTCTGCAATTATGGTTATAAATTAATGCAGTCTGCCGGTATGATTCCTACTCGCTCTCTTCCAGCCAGAATGGAAATATTTTCCCGAGAAAAAAGAGAACGATAAACGGAAGACTCATCAGGATAATAGCCGTTATGATTCCCTCTTTATGAAACCACTGCGGATGAAATTCGGTATACCCCCGGGCGCTTTTGGACATCAGTTGCCCGCCGATGACCACGTTCCAGCGCATATAGAGCACCTGCAGCAAAAGCAGACCGGAAGTAACCATGGTCCCGAGGATATACAGGCGATCTTTGACGCGGGTCAGACAAAGCCACCCGAAGAGAAACAGCGGCACAACGGAAAACATAAAAACTTGCGCCACCCAGAAGGATATGTACAACGGCCCGTTTAATAACCCTTCCACCATATGATGGTAGCCCGAACGCAAGTAGGAATGTGAGAACACCTCCAGCATTTCGAAGGTAAAATCGATGATGAAAAAACCGGCCAGGTAGTTAAAGCAGGTTTTAATACACTCCAGATTGAGCGATTCGCGGCGATATTTTTTTGTCAGGATGTACAGCAAAATGATTCCGGAGATTCCCGACACGCAGGCCGACAGAAGGAAGATCACCGGCATCAGCGGGGTGGACCAAGTCGGGTTGGCCTTTACACCGCCGAAAATAAAACCGACGTAGCCATGCAGGAGGCACGCCATGGGAATCCCGATGGCCGCCAAGAACTTGATGATTTTTTTGTCCAACGCCAGGGACTCCGGCGTAACATTGTCGCTACCGAAACTGAGCAGTGTGTAAATTTTTTGCATCCAACCGGCGCTGCCGGCCTGCAACTGTACCAATTTGGGCCGGTAAATAAAAAGGATCTCCAAAACAAGCACAATGCCATACAACGCATAGATATAGCCGAATCCGGCCATGGCCGACGAGGGACTGGGCGTAATCATCATGTTCATACTGCGCTCGGGATGTCCCAGATGCACCAGCAGCGGCAGCGTGGCGCAGGCCAGAAAGGCCAGGGCAAACAGCAGCGAAAAGCGCGATACCGGCTTCAAGGCCTTAATATTAAAAACATGGTACAGCGAAGAGACGATAAAGGCCCCAGCCACAATGCCGGTAATATAAGGGTAGAGAACGATCATCATGCTCCAGTGAACATGCAGATCGTTGGGAAAAACAAAATTACTCACTGTAGTGACAGCACCGTTGGATAAAACATCCATTATATCACCTCCCGTCGCGCGCCCATGTAGTGAAGAGAAGGTGATGTCCCCATCGCCTTTCTGAGAACCGTGAAGACCCCGGGACCGCTCAATATCTTGGAAACCTCAGATTCTTTATCGTTTACATCACCGAATTTGCGAGCGCCGGTGGGGCATACATTCACGCATGCCGGCAGTAGTCCTTTGCGGACCCGGTGATAACACCACGTGCATTTGTCTGCGCTGTGGGTGACCGGGTTGAGAAAACGAACCGAATATGGGCAAGCCTGAATGCAGTAAGCACATCCCACACAGTGTTTTTCGTCGACCAGCACAAAACCGTCCGGGCTGCGAAAGGTTGCCCCCACCGGGCATACCTGCACGCAGGGCGGGTCGTTGCACATATTGCAAAGCTTTGGCACGAAAAAGGTGTCCCGGATTTCTTTATCCAGATCCTTGCGTGGTTCCTGATAACCGTCCAGCCCTCCGTTGGGAGAGTCCACGTAGATCTTGTCGTCAAAATCTTTCAGGTAGCGTTCGACCCAGGTGCGGTAGTGATAATCCGGCACCTTATATTCGCGCTTATCGGCCACGCAACAGGAACCGCAGCCGATACACGAAGTGATATCCACCACGAAGGCGAACCGCTTTTTATTCAGATCGTATTCTTGGTCACGGATTCCGGGGATCTGGACCGGCACTTCGATGCCGCTACGCAAACCGGCGGGGATGACCAGCAGCAGAGAGCCGCCAATGGTCCCTTTCAACACCTTTTTAATAAAGTCCCGGCGTTCTTTGTCCAACGTTTGGCTATTTTCGCCCATTGTGTTTCTTCCTTACAACCGAAGATGCTCTTCGGAATGGTTAACAGATCACGGACAAGGCTCTTTTTCAGGCTCGTCTTTAATACGCATCATTTTCTTAGCCAAGTTCACATATTCCAGCGGGGCATGCACATAGTGGCATTGATCGCAGGTATGGGTGGTTCTGACCCGCTTTTCTTCCAAATGCTGGGGCAAAGCCACGGTCTTGATTTTATCGGTAGGTCGCGCCTGAATCTCCTTGTTATGGCAGCGTAGGCAGAGCACCCGAATCTCTTCGCCTTTTTTGACATCCAAGGTACCGATCTTTTTGTCGTCGAGAATATGGTCGAAATAGGCCCCGTGACAAAATTCACAAGAAACGGTCTTGTGCGTTCCTTTTAGGTGCTTGCGTTTTTCATGCTGATGGCAGGTCAAACAGGACTCGTTGGTCATCAGCCGCGGTTCCAGGTTGGCCTCTTCCAAGATGGCCTTGGCACGGTAATGACCGAGATCGCCAAAGGTGGCCGGTGCAAAGATCAGCTTGCTAGCAAATCCAAAAACCGCCAAAACTAGCAAGCCGACGATGATGCGTTTGACATGCGAATTATGGTTTGATTGCAACAGGTACCTCCTTACAGACTGTATATGCATATAAGCGGTGTCCGGTCAGTATCGCCAACAACCACTTATTATTCGCAATATTCGTTATCGAAGCCAGTGCCGATGGCATCGGGCTTTCGGGTTTCCTTCTCAGCATAACCAATCGTGGCAACTATACGGTAGATATATAATATAAGAAAAAGCAGATTCCAATGAACGTTCCTGTTAAAGATGTAACAAAGGCGTATCGATATTGCGACATCAATTAATGCCATAATATAGCATAGCCATCTGAGACATATATTTTTGATTGACACTTTATAAAGTTTTAATATAGTAAAAATGAAAAAAGAACTGGCGGACAAAAAACTGCTGGGCAAAGATTCCTGGCAGGACGGGTACCAGGAACTGATGTACTATCTGTGGCATCATGTCGGCCGGCGGCGCGCCAGGGTGCCGCCATGAACGCCCCGGACTATGCCCACTGGCACGGCTTTTTCCAGGTCTTCCAGGTGTATCAGGACATGGAAAATATCTATAACAAGCGGTTGAAAACAGGCAAAGTTGAAGAATACAGTCCGGTTATAAGTTCAGCGCCGTATTAAATAAAATAATGTGATCTCTGCTTAAAGCAGATTGCCTGCCATCGGCATATCTCCTTACAATAAATCCCCGCTGCTTCCACACCAGGCAGCGGGGATTTTTTCTTTAACAAATTAACCGAGAACCATAACACAGGAGGGCAGGACCATGAGAAATATCGTAATTTTAGGATCAGGTGCGGGCGGTACTATGGTCGCCAACACCCTGCGCGGAGAACTGGATGAGTCTGAGTGGCAGATCACCATCATCGACAAAGACGATCAGCACCACTTCCAATCGGGGTATCTGTTTATACCTTTCGGCGTATACTCCAAAGATGACGTGCTGAAATCCAAGAAAGAATTTATCCCTCGGGGTGTTGAGTTTGTCGTTGATAATGTTGTCAAGATCGATACGGAACAAAGACGGGTTGAAACCGAAACAGGCCAGTACGACTACGATTGGCTGGTGATTGCCACCGGTTGCAGGATTGTTCCTGAAGAGGTCGACGGCATGACGGACGGCTGGAGGGAGGATATTTTTGACTTCTACACCCTGGAAGGGGCGCTGAGTCTGCGTAAAAAGATGCAGTACTTCGATTCCGGCAAAGTCGTGCTCAATATCGCTGAAATTCCATTCAAGTGCCCTATAGCACCTTTGGAGTTTGTATTTATGGCGGACTGGTTTTTTACCGCCAACGGCGTCAGGGACAAGGTGGAAATCGAGTTGGTAACACCGCTGGACGGCGTGTTTACCAAGCCGGTAGCCGCCAATATACTGGGTGATTTTGCCGCCAAAAAGAATATCAAGGTGACGCCCCATTTTGATATCGCCCAGGTCAACGCCAAGGAAAAAACCATAGAATCCCACAAAGGCGATAAGGTCGGATATGATCTTCTGGTGGCCATACCCACCAACATGGGAGATCAAACCATTATCGATTCCGATCTGGGAGATCCGCTGGGATTTGTGCCCACGGATAATCACACCTTGAAAGCCGAAAATGCAGACCGGATTTTTGTTTTAGGAGACGCTACCAATGTGCCCACATCCAAAGCCGGCTCTGTGGCGCATTACATGTCATATACTCTGGTGGAAAATCTGATTCGGGAGATAGACGGCTACGAACCCAAGCCCACGTTTGACGGTCATGCAACTTGCTTTTTGGCCTCCGGGTTTGAAAAGGCCATTCTGCTGGATTTCAACTATAAAGTGGAGCCATTGCCGGGCAAATTCCCGTTTCCCGGACTGGGGCCTTTTTCACTGCTCCAAGAGACCCTGAACAATCATTGGGGAAAAATGATGTTCCAATGGGTTTACTGGAATCTGTTGATGAAGGGCCTTGAATTGCCCTTGGAACCTCAGATGAACATTGCAGGCAAAGTCCGCAAAGTGGCTTAAAAGGAGGAAGCGGTCATGAATAACGAAACGTTAATAATGGAAAGGCTCGATCGCCTGGAGCAGAAAATTGATCCGGTGGCGAATTCGGCCAAATCCATCAAAGAACTCCAGGAGCAATTGGCACCCAGAGTCAATGAGGCCGTCAAAGCCCTCATCATCGCACTGGCGGATCTGGAATCGGATTTTCAACTGGAGGACCTTGTATTTCTCATTAAAAAAGTCATGCGAAATATTAAGAACATTACTTTTGCTCTGGAACAGTTAAAAAACCTCATTGACTTTGCCAGAGCGGTTGAACCTCTGCTCAAGTCTACCGTGCCTCAGATCATCCAAACTTTCGATGAACTGGAACAGAAAGGCGTATTGCGTGTGTTCACCGACCTTCCTGCTAAATTAGATTTTTCACAGGCTGAAGATGTCGGTCTTTTCGGTATGTTGCGGGCTGCGAGCGATAAAGAAGTCCAGACCGGCTTAGGCGTTCTGCTGGAACTGACTCGAGGGCTGAGCGCACTCAAACCGGACGTTCCATAAACATGTTCAAGAACGTAACACCTGAATGTTGCACACATCACGTTTGCCGAAGTTGACAGGCTACTCAAAACGATGCGAAAATCGTTTGAAAGCAAACGCTTGACTCCTTGGACCCTCTTCTCCAACTAAATTGGAGAAGAACCTAAGAAATTTACTCATGCAGTTTCAAAAGACCGTTTTGTTTGCATTTTAAAGCGGCGTAGCCGCTTTTTAATAGAAGAGTGTGGAGCGATTCTATATCTTGACAAAGAGATGAAGATATCTTATTGTATGTCTTAGCGTTGAGATTTGAATTTTATATACGATTTTATTTAAGGAGGAATAACACGTGCTGCCCCAAACGGGTATATATGCAATACGAGCCATGAGTTATATTGCGTCGCAGCAGGACGATGCAAAACCTTTACTTTCCCGCACTATCGCAGCGGAAATGCAAATACCGGCAAACTTTCTTTCAAAGATTCTAAACCGTTTGGTTCAGGCAGGCTTGATTCGATCCATCCGGGGCCGCAACGGCGGATTTGTTATGGCCAAGCCTCCTTCAGAAATTTATATTCGCGACATCGTCGATCTTTTTATGCAGCTTGACAGTTACAAGCGCTGTTTTTTGGGTCTAAATAATTGTGACGGGTCTTGCGGTTTCCACAGTAAATGGAAAATTATTTCCGAACAATTTCAAAAAATGCTGGATGAAACAATCATTGATAAAGTTCGGTAGTTTTTATTAGGCGCAAGCGGACGCCAAACAGCAAGGAAAGTTTTTTAAGCAGCATGTATCCATTGAAAAAATCGAGATAGGATGAGGTTAGAGATGGAAACGTATTTGAATAAAGGGATCAAAGAGATTATCGACCAATTTCCCGTAGTAGAAGACATCCTTAATGCATATGATATCGGCTGTGCTCCCTGCAGCGTGGGCACCTGTCTATTAAAGGATATTGTGGAAATACATAATTTGTCCGCGGATAAAGAACAAGAGCTGATGGCAAAAATCGCTCAGGCTTTATACCCCGGCAAAGAAGTAAAGATACCCCGGATTGAGAGGAAAACCGAGACTGAACCAAAAGGACTAAACCACTCCCTGCCAATGCAAATGCTGGTTGACGAGCATGTTTTAATAAAAAAATTGATCGCTTTGATTCCGGAAGTTGTAGCAAATCTGGATGTGGATTCCAAGGAAGGCCGGCAGTTGATAATCGATGTTGTCGATTTTATACGGTCTTACGCTGACAAGTATCATCATGGGAAAGAAGAAGATATTC